>CAYWVA010000218.1:0-1996 GCA_964461545.1 uncultured Rhizobiaceae bacterium
GCACAGAGCCCGCGCCATGGCGAGCATCTGCTGTTCGCCGCCCGACAGCGTGCCGGCGCGCTGGCGCAGTCGCTCCCTCAGCGCCGGGAAAAGGCCGAGCACCCGCTCGAGCGCCGCCTCGCCGGTGTTGCGGGTCATCAATCCGATCTCGAGATTCTCCCGCACCGTCAGTTCGGCGAACAGCCGCCGGCCCTGCGGCACATAGGCGATGCCCCGCTTCGGCACTTCATGGGCGGCCAGCGCGGTGAGGTCGGTGCCCTCAAGGGCGATACTCCCCTTTCGCACCGGGATCAGTCCCATGATCGCCTTGAGCGTCGTAGTCTTGCCGACGCCGTTGCGGCCGAGCAGGCAGAGCACTTCGCCGGCTGCAAGGCTCAGCGACATGCCGCGCAGCACCTGCACGTTGCCGTAGAAGCAGTCGATATCGCGAACGTCCAGCATCATCCCCCCAGATAGGCCTGCTGCACTTCCCGGTTGGCGCGGATCTCCTCGGGCGTGCCCTCGGCCAGGATGTCGCCGCGGTCCATCACCGTGATGCGCCCGGCAAGTTCCATGACCACCGCCATGTTGTGCTCGATCAAAAGCACCGTGGCGACTTCGGAGATGTCACGCACGAGCTGACAGAAGTTGGCGATTTCAGCATCAGACAGCCCTTGCGTCGGCTCGTCGAGGATGAGGAGCTTGGGCGCCAGGGCCAGGCCCATGGCGATCTCCAGCAGGCGCTGGTGTCCATAGGCCATTTCGTTGGCCCTGGTGTCGCGGAGTTCCGCCAGGCCGACGCGATTGAGCGCCTCATCGACGCGCTGCGCCAGTGCGCCGGTGTCGAGCGGACGCCAGCCAGACTGGCCGCGCTGCATGCTGCTCTGGACCGCCAGAGCGACGTTGTCGAAGGCGGCGAGGTTGCCGTACACGCTGGTGATCTGAAACGTATAGGCGATGCCGCGCTGGACCCGGGCATGGGCCGGCAAGCTGGTCACGTCTTCAGAGTCGAACACCACGCTGCCCGAGGTCGGCGGGATGCGGCCGCAAATCAGGCTGACCAGCGTGGTCTTGCCGGCGCCGTTCGGCCCGATGATGGCCCGGATCTCGCCCCTGACCAACTCGAAGTCGACATTGTTCACGGCCAGCAGGCCGCCGAACTGCCGACTGAGCCGCGACGTGTAGAGAAGGCTCACGGCAGCCACGGCAACCACCGCTCGCGGATCGACCCCATGATCCCCTTGGGGAAGAAGAGGACGAGCAGCACCAAGGCGATACCGACAAGGAGCAGATAGGCGTAGGTGTAGGCGCTGGTGATGTCGATGAGATAAAACATCAGCAACGTGCCGAAGAACGGACCGATGACGGTTCCGGCACCGCCCATCAGCGTCCACAAAAGCGGATAGATCGAATAGTGGATGGAGGCAAAGGTTGCCCCGACATAGGCGAAGAGCAGGGCGTAGGCAGCGCCTGCGGTGGCTGACACAGTGCCCGACAGCACCAGGGCGAAGAGCTTGTAGCGGAACGTGTCATAGCCAAGCATTCCGGTGCGCTCTTCGTTCTCGCGGATGGCGATGAGGACGCGCCCCAGCGGTGCCCGAACCAGCTTGTAGGCGATCATGATGGTGAGCGCGAGCAGACCTAGGGCGAGATTGTAGCGCACCACGGGGCTTGCAAGGTCGACGTGGAGACCCAGTGCCGTGAAGCTGCGGACCTCTGTAGGAAGCACGAAGCCCTCGTCGCCGCGCGTGTAGTCGTTGAAGTAGAGCGCGGTGAGATAGAAGGCCTGGGAGAACATCAAGGTGACGATCAGGAACGCCACCCCCGCGGTGCGCAGGGCGATGAGTCCGACCACCACCGACAGCGCCAGACCTGCGGCAATGCCGACCAGGAAGGCGGCCGGCGCTGCCCATTGGAAATGCAAGGAAACCAGTCCGGCGCCATAGAGCCCGACAGCAAAGAACATGGCATGGCCGAGGCTCAAGAGCCCCGTATAGCCGAACAGGATATTGTAGCC
>CAYWVA010000218.1:2096-4861 GCA_964461545.1 uncultured Rhizobiaceae bacterium
GCCACCGTGCCTCTGAGGCTGCCGAGGCCGCCGATGATGACGACGATGAACGACAACAGCAGCGGTTCCAGCCCCATCAGATAATGGGCCTGTCGGATGGGGACGATGAGCACCGCCGCAGTGGCCGCCAGCATGGCTCCGAAGGCGAACACGGCAGCATAGACGCGATCGACGGGGATGCCGAAGGCCTGGGCCATTTCCTTGTCATACTGGGTTGCGCGCATGATCAGGCCGAGCCTGCTGCGGGTGAGCGCGGCCCAGGTGGCGAGCAGCAGCGCGATCGAGGCGGCGATGACGACCAGCTTGTAGCCCGAATAGCCGAACCACGGGAACTGTATGCGCCAGTCGATCGGCGCCTGGACGGGACGCGCGTCCGGTCCGTAGAAGCTCAGGGCCAGCTGCTGGAAGATGTAGAGGAGGCCGATGGTGGCAAGAATCGTCGCTTCCGGCTCGTAGTTCAGCCGCTTGAGAACCAGCCGCTCAGAGAGCAGAGCCAGTGCGCCGACAACCAGCGGGCTCAGGAGGATGGCGATGAGGAAGCCGACGGCCGGGATTCCGGCGGCGAAGCTGGCGAACCACCATGCGAACACCGCGCCCAGCATGAAGAACTCGCCATGGGCAACGTTGACGATACGCATGACACCGAAGACCAGCGACAAGCCCAGGGCTGTCAGCGCCAGGACCGCGGCCATGACGGCGCCTTCGAGGAGGGCAAGAAAGAGATACGGGCCGAAGCTCAATTGACTGACTCTCCCCCGTGTCATGGCCCTCCCCGGACTTGATCCGGGGATCAACCGGGACACCCAGCAGCCACCGACAGCGCCTGAGGCTACATGCCGTGCACGCCAGCGAGGCGAGAGCGCCTCGCCAACGAGGCGCCCGACGTCACTCCCTCGTTACAGCGGCATTTTGGTGTAGTCGGCCTCCGGCTCGTACATCGAGTCCTCGATGGCGGTGCGATGGACGACGTTCAGCCGGCCGTCCTCGACCCGGGAAATGTTCTGGTGACCGAACACCTGATGGATCTCGCCCTTGAAGATCTTGTCGCCCTGCGGGTGCTCGTTGCCCTCCGAGAACGACGTCATGGCCTCGGTGGCCTCGATCAGCGCCGCCTTGTCGGCATCGGTGGGCGAGCGGTAGCCGCTGTCCTCGATCGCCTTCTTGAGAACATAGAGGGTTTCCCAGCAGCCGAACATGTGGGCATAGGTCGAGACATCCCTCGGGTCCTGGAGGCTGGCGCCGCGCTCATTGACGCCGACCTGCTCGCGGTAGAACAACTCATGGGCCGGTGGATCAGGCTGCAGGTGACGCGGATAGCCCTCCCAGAAATAGGTGCCGTTGAGAAACTCCAGCCCGGGGCTGTCGATGGCGACCCCTTCGAGGGAATCGATGAAGCCGAAGATTTCCGGCCGGTTGGCCCCGAAGTGCTCGCCGAGTTCCTTGACGAAGGTCAGCACCGCCGGGCCGACCATGACGTGGTAGAGCACTTCGGTCTCGGCGGGAATGCGCGGAAAGTAGCGCGTGAAGGACGTCTCGGTCGGCGGGATGGCAATGAACTCCACCACCTCCCCGCCCTGGGCGGCGATGGCCCGGGAGAAGAAGTCGCGGTGATCATGGCCGAAGGCGTAGTCGGGGAAGATCATTGTGACCTTGCGGCCGAGATTGGCGGCCACCCATGGCGCCACGGAGGTGCATTGGGCGCGCACGTCGGTAATGCCGGGCTGGAAGACGTAGCGGTTCAGCCGGCCCGAGGCGACGTGATAGCCCTCCGAGACCACGTAGTAGGGCAGCTTGAGTTCGCCGGCGCGAGGTGCTGAGCCGATGACGACGTGCGAAAACAGGGTGCCGAAGGCCACATCGACCCGGTGCTGGGTGGCAAATTTCTCGATCACCTCGGCGCCGCGCCGGGGATCGGTGCCGTCATCCTCGGCGATGATCTCCACCTGTCTTCCGGCGATGCCGCCGTTCTCGTTGATCAGCCGGACCGCGGCGGCAGTGGTGCGGTCGTACCAGCGTCCATAGACGGCGCCGATCCCGGTGCGGTGAACCTGGAAGCCGATTCGGATCGGCTCCGAGGTCTGCGCCTGAACGTATCGCATGGGACCGGGCACCACCTGTGCGGCAGCGCCGACGCCGGCTGCCGCGGCTAGCCCCTTCAACGTCCCGCGCCGGCTGATCTTTGCCGCCTGCTTGCGAGGCCCGGAAACCTGTTCACGCTCAGTCATGCTCTCCTCCATCTCGTTGCTGGCTTCTTATGCTTATTCCTGCCGGATCCCTCTTTATACCGACGGTACCGACAAGAGAGCACCACGACCTTGAAAAGACAATCGCTTTCTGCGCTTGGAGCGAGGGAGTCTTCCGGTCCGAAAACGACGATCTCCGGCAGGCCGCAAGCGGCCAGCGCGATCGTCAAACGCCAAGGACGGGCAGCAGACGTGGTGGCGGCGAATGCCAACCGGCCTTGATTTCGCGGGAATTTGGCTACATAGGGAGGGCCGGCGCTGCCGTAGCTCAGTGGTAGAGCACCCCCTTGGTAAGGGGGAGGTCCAGAGTTCAATCCTCTGCGGCAGCACCAGCCTCAATCATGCCGCGACTTCCTCGCCATAGGGATCGATCACGCCCTCGTCTGAGGCCTGCAGCAGGTGCACATCCTGGGTTTCCCAGGAGGCGGTGACTTCGTCGCCCATGGCGATCGGGTCGCTGAAGTAGGCGACGTCCTTGAGATACACGGTGAAGAATTCCGGCCCTCCGACGTCCAACACGAC
>CAYWVA010000219.1:0-1419 GCA_964461545.1 uncultured Rhizobiaceae bacterium
CGGAACGCCTCGACGGCTTCAGGCGAGAGCCGGGCCCGGCGGTAGCGGTTGATCGGTATGCGGTTGGTTGGCATCAGGCGAACCTCGGCGGCCGACTAATGGGCTTGATCGCCTCAACGTCCAAGCCGAGCAGGGCAATGCACCTCGTAACGAAAGCCCGGTTGGCGAGTTCGTCCCGCAACAGGGGGTGGCTCTTCAAGCCCGACTTGGTGCGGATCGCCGCGGCGTCCCGGTCGATGTCGGCACGGCAGTCCTCAGCGCGGTCGAGTGCCTCGCAGGTCAGGAGCAGTATCGCGATACCACCTGAATCTTCGATGGCATATTCGGCCGCGACTGAGTGCCATAGCTGATGCCCGGCAGGTCCAAGCTTGCGCGACGGGGTGCCGGACGGATCAGACGGGGTGCCGGCGGGGTCGGGCCGGATCAGTTCTAGCTTTTTCGCTGCCATAAATTTGCTCCCCCAATGAAAACCTTACTTTTGTTTTTGTGAAATTGCCACATCGGTCTAGCGTTGAACGGTCCCTACCTTTGGAATGCCCCCCGTCGACGTCGACCGTCACCGGTGCTCTTCATGTTCGTCATCGTGCTGCCACCGCAGCGCCTCCTTGAGTCGCGCGAGTCCAAGCCATTGTGGGGACTGTGTCGACGAGGGAGGGGCAGGATGCGAAAGAAATCTGATACTAACCCCATGAACGCGAGCCCGCGATGCGCGGCCACGTCGAAGCGGACCCGGCAGAGATGCCGAGCCCCGGCGGTGAAGGGCTGGAATGTCTGCCTCGGAGACCCGTTTCGAGCCCGGCCCGGCAAAGTAGCCGCCGCGCTGGCCGGAAAAGTAGCCGCCGTTGACACCCTCGCATCTCGGAGCGCCGGGCCAGCCGTGACATCTTTTTGCCACGAAAGCGTCCTTTACTTTTTGTTAATCAAGGAGGAAGGGGCTGGAGCAAATGCTTCGGCCGTGGGCTCTTGCCTAGGCAGCTCAGGGCGCGGGGCCACAGCGACCTGTCCATGTCGCCACCTCGCGTGTGCGCAGGTTGTCCATGCTCCTGCTATTGTTGTCCGGCAAAATCCAGAGTAGCCACCCCTACGTCGCCAGGAATGAATGTCTGCCTTTCCCGAACAAGTCTTCCAGGCCAATGAGCCGTCCGCGATCTCAGCGACGAATTCCGAATGGCGTGCAGACCCGAGGTGTGGCGTGAGCTTCTCGTCAAAGCGGCAGGCCGACAGGAGGGACTCATCGTGGAATGGCAGAACCAAACCAATGCTAATCGCGAGGAAGCCAGAAAGGCAGCCGATGACGGTTACGAGCCGAGAACAACGGGCTCGTGGATTCGCAATGAGCCGAAAGGCGGCGCCGGAGATCGGCGTGGCGCAGAATTGAAGAGCCGAGCGGAAACGCGTCTGCCATCGATTGACGATTAC
>CAYWVA010000219.1:1519-4859 GCA_964461545.1 uncultured Rhizobiaceae bacterium
ATCTTGCGGCGGCGCGGAGCCCCGAGTCGGCTGAAGTGGATACGGGTGCGCGCCGGCAAGCGAGCCAGTTCGCCCATGCAGCTACGCCGGTGCTGCTGCATCGGCAGGCGGGTTTGGAACTGGCAGGCGAGGTGGAGGGCATCGCTCGGGCAGGGACGCAGCATGAACCTTGGCAGTCCAGGCAGGCGCAGATAGTCACTGAACCACCAGATCCCGCGGGAGGAAGACCGGGCGGCACTGGCATTTCGACAGTACCGCTGACTGTAGCCCAAGCGGGTCCGGCGTCAGAGTCCCGAGCAGCTGGTTCCGAGCTTCCGAAAGAGGATCTTGCGGCGGCGCGGAGCCCCGAGTCGGCTGAAGTGGATACGGGTGCGCGCCGCCGGCCAGGGCTCCGCCCTCTGACTAACAGAGAGACCGAAAAGCTTCTGGCCCGCGGTCACCAGCTGCTCGAGATCGGCGACATCGCTTCGGCGCGGCTGCTTTTCCAGCTGTTGGTGGAAGCCGGCGATCCTCGCGGTGCCAAGGCCATGGGCATGACATTCGATCCGAAAGTCCTCACCGAGCTTCGCGTAACGGGCATGCCGCATGACCATACCCAGGCCCAGATGTGGTATGAGCGCGCCGACGCGATGGTGATGGGGACGCGTTCCCCGGACCCTGTGGTGGACCCTACCGACGGGCGACAGGGCCAAGAATAATGCCGAGCCCGTGCGCCCTTTCATGTGTACAGTGCCGGGGTGCCATGGATATCGACTCTGAAACGGTCTGCTCCTCGGTCCAGATCTCGCGACGTTGCATGCAGGGCCGAGATGGTCGACCGCGCTGGTCGCCCGAGTACAGAACCGTAGCAGTAAAACCAAATGCGTGGCGGCCATCTGCAAATTAATGCTCAATCGAAATGACTCTCGCCAGCCCTGCACGATGTTCACGATTATGGTGGAGCCTGACCTGCGTATGGGAGGAATCGATGACACAAATTAGGCTCTTGCTTTTAGCCGTCCTAACGGGGGTAACGCTAGTATGGACTGTTGTTAATGCGTCCGCACAACATGCAGAAGACACAATCCTGCGCGGACAGAATAGGGCCGACGCCAATGCCGGCACTGTAACCATCATGACGACTCGAAATCTCGGCGCGCCATTCATGCAAGCCGCTCTCGACCTCTCCAATTTGCTTGATGCCGGCGAACGGTTCGAGGAGATGCGCGTGGTGCCGGTGATAGCCCGCGGCAAGGTGCAGAATCTGTGGGATATACTCTATCTGCGCGGAATCGACATGGGCTTCGTGCAGACCGATATTCTTGAATATCTAAAAAACGATCCGGAAATTGGCTCGATTAAGCAACGGATTCGTTACATCACTGTGATGTATCCGGAAGAGGTGCACATCATCGCCGGCAAGGACGTCGAAAACTTGGAGGATTTGGCTGGCAGGAAGGTCAGCATCAATGCCAAGGGAACCGGATCGGCGGTAGTCGGAACGTTGCTGATGGAGCGGCTCGGAATCGACGCCGAGCTGGTTCACGAGGATACCAGGCGAGCGGTCGAGCGAATCAAGCTGGGCGAGCTTGCTGCGCATTTCAACGTTCTCGGCAAACCAACGCGAGTGGTGAGCAGCATCGAAAGCGAGGGCAAGCTTCACCTGCTGGCCGTTCCGTATACGAGCGAAATGCAGGACATCTATCTGCCGTCATCTCTGACCAGTGAAGACTATCCAAACCTAATCCCGCCCGGAGAATCCGTCCCGACGCTCGCAGTCGGGAATGTGCTCGCAACCTTCAACTGGAACGAGAAGACGCAGCGAGGACACAAGGTCAAGCGCTTCGTTGAGGCCTTCTTCTCCCGCTTTGAAGAGCTCCTGGAGCCCGGCTATTCGCCCAAATGGAAAGAGGTAAATCTACGAGCTGTCGTGCCTGGTTGGCAAAGGCTAAAGGCCGCCCAGGACTGGCTCGATGCGAATGCCTCCAGGCCGGAAGTGGCCTCCGAGATTGATGAACTGAGAGCACAGTTCTCCGCCTTCCTCGCCGAGAATGGATCCGTTGAGGATGCGGGAGGCGATGAGGGTTTTGAACGCTTGTTCGAGCGCTTCGTCGAATGGAGGTCAAAACAGTAGAACTTTCGCTGTTTTCTTGCTGCCAGCCTGCATCAGGGGCGGGCCGAGTGGCGGCAGCATGCAAGGATTACCGCGGGACTGGGGCCGTCCTGCCGCAGATGGAAGCCCACGCGGCGTTGTGCTCCTTCGCCTGCCGGATCGTTTCGTCGGTGTTCCGCGATGACCACCAGATCGGATCGAAAGCTGAGCAGGCCACGGCGTAAGTCGCGACGGAAGCCGTTGTCGTTGCGCAGCCGGGCAGGATTAGCAGCGGCATCGGCAGCAGCGCGGCTTGCATCGCGCGCCTTATCTGCACCATCTCGTCCCACCCGGCCTTGCGCAGGGCCGGCGTGATGAACTTGGTGCAGATGTCGCGCTCGCTGAGGCCGCGCTTGTCCATAGCGCTCATGCGGCCCGTCCTTCGTCCACCGCCGCCAAATCGGCGCGGCAGTGTCGATCAACCGCTTGAGGCAATGCTTCGCGACCCTTGCTCGTGGGGCTTGCATGAAACCCCCCCTCTGGTTGCTGCAGTCTTTGCCATTGTCGCCAGGAGTGCAATCATTTCCGGGCCCCAGGGTCAGCGTCAAATAAACGAGCGTCAAACTCGCTGCCGAGTCTGGCACAAGGCGGCGAGCGGGCAGTGCGGAAAAGTCTGCTGGCAGCGGCACGCGGGCGGGCCATCCAGCTTCCGAGAAGGGCAATTCTCGGAAGCCAGGTGGCGGCTTCTCCGCTATCACCTCCACGACTTTGATACCGGCTGCCCTGGCTCGCCTCACGATACCGGCCGTGCCCCGTCCTCCCGGGAAGGCAATGACGAGATCGGGCTTGCCTTCGTCCAGCATGCGCTGATTACGAATGGGGCCCGCCTTGCGGCCGAGATTCTCCCAGTCGGCGCAGAATTTGACGTTCTCGATTCGCCAGCCCCGAGAAGCGTTGCGGAAAGAGCACTCTTCTCGGTGTCATCGAGCCCAATGCTTCCCCGGGCGCTCAGCGTCGAGAACATCGCCACGTCGGCACTGTTCAGGACCATCGAGGCGGCCAAACCGACACTCCTACTGGACGAAGCGGACAGGCGCTGCGGCACGCAATGGCTGGATCGCGCTGATCACCTGCCCTTGGCATAGGGCAGGAGAGTGCCATGAGCGGACATATTCAGAGGCAGGATCGCTATGGATCAGGCGGCTGCCAGAGCTTCGTCAAGTTGGGGCATGGCCAGCACCAATCCATGTTGAACCGCACATTCGCGCA
>CAYWVA010000220.1:0-4843 GCA_964461545.1 uncultured Rhizobiaceae bacterium
AGATGCTGCGGGTCCTGGCCGGCAAGGGCATGACCCGCTTCACCGACAACACGATCACCGATGTTAGCGGCCTCATCGAGGAGCTGCGCAGTGTCAGACGCAACGGTTTCGCGGTGGACCGCGAAGAGTTCCAAGCCGGCGTCATCTGTGTGGGCGCCGCGGTGCGCGACCATACCGGCGGCGTGATCGGCTCGATCAGCGTTTCGACGCCGACGTTGCGCGCCAACGACACTTATCTTGAGACCATCACCGGTCTGCTGAAGCAAGCCACGCGAGCGTTGTCGGAGGAGTTCGGTAGCCCAGTGGCCGACGCGAACGACGAGAATACGCAAGGGAGGCGACGGAGATGACCGTGAGCGTGAAAACGAGCCCCGACTATCCGGTCCCCGAGTCGATGAAGGCGTGGGTGCTCGGCGATCCCGGCGAACTGACCTATGTGGACAAGCCGGTTCCCTCCCCTGGGCGCGCCGAAGTCCTGGTGCGCATCGATGCGGTCGCCATCTGCGCCACCGACCTCGAGATCATCTACCACGGGCCGCCCGCGTTGATTGAAGGGGGCAAGCCGCACAACAAGAATTTCACGCCTGGGCACGAGTACATGGGCACGGTGGTGGCGCTCGGCGAAGGAGTCGATGAATACGCCATCGGAGAACGGGTGACAGTCGAGATCCATGCCGGCTGCGGGCAGTGCAAGCGCTGCCGTCAAGGCATGTACACGTCCTGCCACAACTACGGCATGAACTACGGCGAGGTGAACAAGGGCCACCGCGCCAACGGCTTCACGACCGACGGGGGTTTCTGTGAATACCAGGTCAACAGCATCAACACGCTGGTGAAAATCCCCGACAACATGTCCGACGAGGAAGCCACCCTCGTGGTCACGGCTGGAACGGCCATGTACGGTCTCACCGAACTTGGCGGCCTGGTTGCCGGCGAGAGCGTTGCGGTGCTCGGGCCGGGGCCCATCGGCCTTTTGGGCGTGGCGGTCGCGAAATCGCTCGGCGCCCAGCCGGTGATCCTTACCGGAACCCGCGACAACCGGCTCAGGATCGGCCAGGAACTCGGCGCCGACCACGTCATCAACGTGCGCAACGAGGATGCCGTCGAGGCGGTCAAGCGCATAACCGGCGGCAAGGGGCTTGACTACGTCGTGGAGTGCTCCGGGGCGCCGAACGCGGTCAACGAAGCCGCCCGCATGCTCAACCGCGGCGGCAAGATCTGCCTGGCGGCCTTTCCTTCCGAGCCGGTGCCGATCGATGTCGCCTATCTGGTGCGCAACAACATCTATGTTTACGGCATTCGCGGCGAAGGCAAGAGCGCGACCCATCGCGCCGAGGCCTTCATGTCGCAGAAGCGCTTCGATGCCACCAAGATCCATACCCACACTTTTGCGCTCACCGATCTGCCCGAGGCCATCCGCTACGCCAAGGACCGGGTCGAGGACGCGATCAAGGTGGTGGTGAAACGGAACTACGTCGAGAAGGCGCAAGTCCAGGCAGCTGAATGAGATATGCAGTTTCGTAGAGGTTGAAGTTTAGAAAAATGGGAGGAAGAACGATGAAGATGGTGATGGGGGTATCCATTCTTGCGTTCACGTTGGCCTTTGCCTGGCCGGTCGCGGCGTATGACCTTTCGCCGGCTGGGGTGAAAACCCTGTCGCCGGAAGGTGCGATCCAGCCCACGGGAACATGGAACCTGGGGACGAGAGCGGGCGATTTCGTATATATCGCCGGAATGCGCGGCATCGATCCCGAGACGAACTCGCTGGTTCCCGATGCCAAGGATCGTGTGCGCCAGGCCTTCCAGAACATGAAGCTGATCGCCGAGTCGGAAGGCGCCACGCTCCGCGATGCCGTGCGGATTGTCGTCTATGTCACGGACATGTACCGGTTCCGCCCGCTAGTGAACGAGATCCAGGAAGAGCTTTGGGGCGAGGGGCCATATCCGCCTCGCACGATCATAGAGGTCGATCGCCTCAATCAAGATGACATCGTCGAGGTGGAGGGAACCTTCTACTCACCCCAGTCCGAATGATCGGCAACATCAAGTGTTGAAAGGCTGAGATGCTGACCTGTGACGCCTATTTTCTCCCGCAAACCCTCGACGAGGCGTTCGATGCGCTGAGCGAGTTCCGAGGCAACTGTCGGGTGGTGGCCGGGTCGACCGACATCCTGCCGTGGGCCCGGGAGGGCCGGGCCAACGACGTTCACATTCCTGTCCTTGTCGACATCACCCGCATCCCCGAAATGACCGCGCGCGGGCGCAGCGGCGAGCGCATCCGCTTTGGCGCGGCGACGCCGATCCAGCGTTTCCTGGACGATCCGGACCTGGTCGAGGCGCTGCCGGAGATGCCGCGCTGCGCGGTGTGGTTCGCCGACGACCAGATCCGCGAGTCGGCGACCATCGGAGGCAATCTGATCAACGCCTCGCCCGCCGCCGACGCCACGCCGCCGCTGCTCGCCCACGACGCCGTTGTCGAGTTGGCGGCGCGCCGCAACGGCGAGATCCGCAGGCGTCGGATGCCGCTGGCGGACTTCGTTGTGGGCCCCGGCAAGACTGTGCTCGAGGACGACGAGCTACTCGTGTCCATCGACTGCGATGCCCTGCCGGGCTGGGGCGGCGCCTTCGAGAAAGTGGGCCACCGCCGCTCGCTGGTGATCTCGGTGGTCTGTCTTGCCGTGCTGGTGAAGCCCGACGAAAGCGGCACCCGTTTCGCCGGGTCGCGCCTCGCCATTGGCGGCGTCGGCCCGGTGCCGGAGCGGCTTACCGACGTCGAAGCCTTCCTGGCCGGCAAGGAAATTTCCGCCGACGTCATTGCCAAGGCTTCGCAAATGCCGGTCGACCTTGTCCGCTCGCGCAGCCGCGTCGCCTACCGGCGCGAGGTGGTGCGCGGCTTCATGGCGCGCGGCCTCACGGACGCGGTGTTCGACGCGAACTGCGAGGTGTCCGGTGCCCGGCTTTCCCTGAGGGACATCCGATGACCGATCTCAAGCTTGAACTCACCGTCAACGGCCGCAAGGTCCGCCGCACCACGAAGCCCCACCTGCGGCTGCTCGATTTCCTGCGCGACGACCTCAACCTGACCGGCACCAAGGAAGGCTGCGGTGCGGGGGAATGCGGCACCTGCTCGGTGTTCGTCGACGGCGTTCTGGTGAAGTCCTGCCTCGTGCCGGCCGCCAAGGTGCAGGGCACGCAAGTCGAGACGGTGGAGAACCTGGCCGGCACCGGCGCAATGACGGTGCTCCAGCAGGCCTTCCACAAGACCGGCGCCAGCCAGTGCGGCTATTGCATCCCGGGCATGGTGATGGCGGCAACGGGAGCCATTCGCGCCAATGCTTTCGTCGGCGACGAGGAGATCAAAGAGCGCCTCGGCGGCAACATCTGCCGCTGCACCGGCTACCAGAAGATCTTCGAGGCTGTGGAACTGGCGCGCGACGTGATGAACGGCACATTGCCTCCCACAGCGCTTGCCGCCGAGGAAGTTAAGAACGAAGCCTATATCGGTTCCAACGTGCGCCGCACCGATGCGCCCTCGAAGGTCACCGGCAAACTGCGCTATGCCGGTGACATGACGATGCCGCACATGCTGCACGTACAAGTGCTGCGCAGCCCGCGGGCGCACGCCCGCATCGTCTCGATCGACGCCTCCTCGGCAGAGGCCATGGAGGGCGTCGAAGCCGTCATCACGTCCGCCGACGTGCCGGGCGAGGACGGTTTCGGGGTGTTCGTCAACGACCAGCCGATCATGGCGCGGGGCAAGGTGCGCTATGTCGGAGAGGCAGTCGCCGCGGTGGCGGCCGAGGACGTGATCACGGCGCGCCGGGCGCTCGCGGCCATCAAGGTCGAATACGAGGACCTGCCCGCGGTGTTCGATCCCGAGGAGGCGATGGGGGAAAGGGCGCCGATTTTGCATGACACGGCGCCCGGCAACCTCGTCAAGCACATTCCGATCCGCAAGGGTGATGTCGACAAGGCCTTTGCGACCTGCGATCTGGTGGTTGAGGAGACCTACCGCACCCAGGCCGTCGAGCATGCCTATCTCGAGCCCGAGGCAGGGCTGGCATACGTCGATCACGACGGCGTCGTCACGGTCCATTCGCCAAGCCAGAACATCACCCATCACCGCCACATGCTGGCGCGCATTCTGGCATTGCCGATCAACAAGGTGCGCATGATCATGAGCCCGGTCGGCGGCGGGTTCGGCGGCAAGGAAGACATGATCTACCAGGGCATGCTGGCGCTGCTCGCCATGAAGACCGGCCGGCCGGTGCGTCTCGTCTTCACCCGCGAGGAATCGATCGCGTCGACCGCCAAGCGCCATCCCTCGCGCACCCGCTGCCGCATGGGGCTGATGCGTGACGGGCGCATCGTGGCCAGCGAAATTACCATGATCTGCGACGGCGGCGCCTACGGGCTGTCGACCGAAGGGGTGATGCGAAAAGCGGCCATTCTGGGCGCCGGGCCCTACGCCATCCCGAACGTCAAGATCGATACCTACGGCGTTTATACCAACAACACGCCGTCGGGCGCCTTCCGCACCTTCGGGGCCATGCAGTCGCAGTTCGCGACAGAGTCGCATCTCGACATCTGTGCCGAAAAGCTCGGCCTCGATCCGTTCGAGATCCGGCGCATCAACGGGATGCGCAACGGTGCGGTAACCCACACCAAACAGATTCTGGGCTCGGTCAGCTTTTCCCGCGTGATCGAGGCGGCCGAGCAGGCGTCGCGCTGGGAGATCGGCGCGCCCGTGTCGCGGGGGACTGCCCGCGGCGATCTTGGCGGCGCAGGCAACCGGCAGCCCTGCACCCTCGGCGCGCGCTTCTCAAAAGGAACGCGGCCGCAG
>CAYWVA010000221.1:0-4841 GCA_964461545.1 uncultured Rhizobiaceae bacterium
ATCTGGGCGCTGGCGATATTGGCGCCCGCCGCGGCACAGGCACCGGTGAGCAGCGCCAGGAGGCGGGGATGGTCCGGGGCGAGCACGGTGAGTTCGGTGATGGCGGTGAACTGGTCGGTCTTGATGGCGGTGGCCACCTGCTCGCCGGCCTGCTCTGCCGCCACGATGAGGCGGGCGTGGGCGACATGATGCTCGATATCGGAGTTGAGCCAGTAGGCGTCGTAGTGGCGCTCGATGTAGCGGTCGAGCTCGGCTGGCGGCCAATCGCTCATCCGGGCCCGGAAGGCGGCCTCGGCGGCGGCCACCCGGTCGCGCCGCGAGATGGAGCTGTGACCGCCGGTCAGCACCGGCTCGGCCTCGAAATACAGGGTGCGCAAGAGCTGGCCCTTCCAACCGTTCCACACCCCTGGGCCCACGGCGCGGATGTCGGCGATGGTCAAGATCAGCAGCAGCTTGAGGCGCTCCGGGCTCTGCACGACGGCGGCGAAATCCAGGATGGTCTTGAAGTCGTTGAGATCGCGCATCTGCGAGGTCTCGCTCATCAGCAGGTGATGGCGCACCAGCCAGGCGACCAACTCGGTCTCGTCGGAGGTTAACCCGAGCCGGGGGCACAGCGCCTTGGCCACCTTTTCGCCGGCCACCGAATGCCTCTCCCGGCGCCCCTTGGCGATGTCGTGCAGCAGCACCGCCATGTACAGCGCCCGGCGGTTGCCGAGATTCTGAATGAGGTCGGAGGCCAGCGGGTGGTCATCGATCAGGCGGCCATGCTCGATGTCGGACAGGATGCCGACGGCGCGCAGCAGATGCTCGTCCACCGTGTAGTGATGGTACATGTTGAACTGCATCAGCGCCACGATCCTGCCGAACTCGGGGATGAACCGGCCGAGCACGCCGGCCTCGTTCATGCGCCGCAGCACCGCTTCGGGGTCGCGGCTATCGCACAGGATCGACAGGAATATGCTGTTGGCGCCCGGGTCGTTGCGCAGGTCCGGGCCGATGACCTTCAGCGAGCGCCGCACCTGGCGCAGCGCGTCGGGGTGGATGGCGGAATCGTATTCGGCGGCCAGTCCGAACAACCGGATGAGGTTGACGGGGGAGTCGCGGAAGACGGCGTCGTGAACCACATTGATGCGGCCGGCATCGAAGCGGAATTGCGGGTGCTCCTTGAGGGTGCGGCTTGCCGCTCCGGTCAAGCCGCCAGCCAAGCCGCCGGCCAGACCGCGAAGCCAGCGGTTGAGGGCCGGGGCCCTCTTCATTTCGCGCGCCTCGAGCACGGCGCAGAAGATGCGAGTGAGGTCGCCGACGTCCTTGGCGATGAGGAAATAGTGCTTCATGAAGCGCTCGACGTGCTTGAGCCCGCCGTGCGAGGTGTAGCCGAGCCGCTCGGCGAGCTCGGCCTGCTTGTCGAAGCTCAGCCGCTCGCCGCCCTTGGGCGCCATGAAGTGCAGATGGCAGCGCACCGCCCACAAAAAGTCCTCGCATTTCAGGAAGCGGGCGAGCTCGGCCCGCGTGAACAGCCCGACGGTCGCCAGCTCGGCCGCCGATTCGGTGCCGTAGACATATTTGGCGATCCAGAACAGCGTGTGCAGATCGCGCAAGCCACCCTTGCCGTCCTTGACGTCCGGCTCCACCAGATAGCGCGATTCACCCGCCCGGTGGTGGCGCTCGTCGCGCTCGGCGAGCTTCTCGGCGATGAACGCCTTGGCGTCCTTGCTCACCACCTTCTTGCGGAATCTGGCCTTAAGCTCATCGAACAGGGCGCGGTCGCCGCACACGAACCGAGCCTCGATCAGGGCGGTGAGAATGGTGCCGTCGGTGGCGGCCATGCGGATGGTATCGTCGATGCGGCGGGTGGCATGACCGACCTTGAGGCCGAGGTCCCACAGCACATAGAGGATCCATTCGACCACGCTCTCAGACCACGCCGTTTGCTTGTAGGGCAGCAGCAGCAACAGATCGATGTCGGAGCCCGGAGCCAGCGTGCCGCGGCCATAGCCACCGACCGCCACGACCGCCAGGCGCTCGGCGGACGACGGATTGTTGGCCGGATAGACGTGGCGGGTAGCAAAGTCATAGAGCGCCCGGACCAGTTCATCCTGGTTGGCGGACAGGCGCATGGCGCAGCGGCTGCCGGCGCCGTCGCGAATCAATTGCTGCTCGGCATGGTGGCGGGAGTCCCGCACGGCGCCTTTGAGCAGCCCGAGCAGCGCCGGCCGGAAGGCCGGCTCGTGGGCGCCATGGCGGCGCGCCAGGGCCTCCATGGCGTCGAGCAGGCGCTCCGCCTCGATCACTCCGCCTGCCGGGTCGGCCGGTCCATCGCTGACAACAAGCGTCTCCATGGCCTCTATGTAGGGCATAACGGGCGCCTCTGTCGCCCTGCGGGCCGGGTCACTCATCACTTAGCCGCGCCGCTTTGAGGCGGTACACGAACTCCAACGCCTCGCGGGGGGTGAGCTCATCGGGAACAAGCCCGTCCAGCAAGTGCTCGACCTCGCTCGGCTGACGGTCGTGGCGCTGGGTCGAGGCCGGGCGGGCGGCGGCGAACAGCGGCAAATCGTCCACCAGATCGCGGCGCACCGCCGCCTGCTCGCTGCGCTCCAGGACCTCGAGCACTTGGCTGGCCCGGGCGACCACCGACGGCGGCAGGCCAGCGAGCTTGGCCACCTGGATGCCGTAGGAGCGATCAGCCGAGCCCGGCCCGACCTCATGCAGAAAGATGACCTCGCCGTGCCATTCGCGCACCTTCATGGTGACATTGGCGAGCCGCGGCAGGCGCGAGGCGAGCGCCGTCAACTCGTGGAAATGGGTGGCAAACAGCGCCCGGCAGCGGTTGACCTCGTGCAGGTGCTCCACGCACGCCCAGGCAATCGACAGCCCGTCAAAAGTCGCGGTGCCGCGGCCGATCTCGTCGAGGATGACCAGAGCGCGCGTCCCCGCCTGGTTGAGAATGGCGGCGGTCTCGACCATCTCCACCATGAAGGTCGAGCGCCCCCGGGCCAGGTCGTCGGCCGCCCCGACGCGGCTGAACAGCCGGTCCACGATGCCGATGTGGGCCTCTTCGGCCGGCACGAACGAGCCCATCTGCGCCAGGATGGCGATGAGGGCGTTCTGGCGCAGGAACGTCGACTTGCCGGCCATGTTCGGGCCGGTGACGAGCCAGATGGAGCGCCCCTCGCCAGCCGCCGACAGATCGCAGTCGTTGGGCACAAAGGCCTGCTCGCCAGCCCGGGCGCGTGCCGCCTCGACCACCGGATGGCGCCCGGCGATGATGCGAAAGGTGCGCGAATCATCGACCCGTGGGCGGATATAGCGCTGGCTTGCGGCGAGTTCGGCGAGGGCGGAAAAGACGTCAAGGCGGGCCAGCGCCTCAGCCTTGTCGAGGACTGCCGGCGCCGCCGCGCCGACCCGGGCCACCAGGTCTGCAAAGATCTCAAGTTCCAGCGCCACCGCGCGACTCGCCGCCATCGACAGGCGCGATTCGAGCTCGCCGAGTTCAGGGGTGGAAAACCGCATGACGTTGGCCATGGTCTGGCGGTGGCGAAACAGGTCGCAATGGGGCGGCGCCAGCAGTGCACCGCCATGGCTCTGGGGGACTTCGACGAAATAGCCGATGACGTTGTTGTGGCGCACTTTGAGCGCCTTGATGCCGGTGGCCTCACAATAGGTGGCCTGGAGCCCGGCGATAACCCGCTTGCTGTCGTCGCGAAGGCGGCGCTCCTCGTCAAGCTTGGCGAGGTAGCCTGGCCGAATGAAGCCGCCGTCGCGGGCAAAGGCGGGCGGATCGTCGCTGAGCGCAGCGTGCAGTGCCACTTCGAGTTCGCCATCGGCCCTGCCCAGCACCGCTGCGACCTCATCCAGTTGCCGCGGCAGCCCGAGCCGGGCGCCCGATGCGAGGTGGAGCGTCACCGCCCGGGCCGCGGTCAGACCGGCCGCGATGGCGCCGAGATCGCGCGGCGAGCCGCGGCCGATAGTAAGGCGCGACAGCGCCCGGCCGAGGTCCGGCGCGTGTTTGAGGGCGTCGCGCAGGGGCAAGCGCAGATCCGGGTTGTCGACCAGAAAGCCCGTCGCATCGAGGCGATCGTTGATCTCAGGCACTTGCGTCAGCGGCCCGGTCAGCCACTCCATGAGCAGCCGGCCGCCCGCTCCGGTGAGCGTGCCGTCAACGATATCGACCAGGCTACCGGCGCGCTCGCCGGCCAAGGTGCGGACCAGCTCGAGATTGGCCCGGGTCGCCGGGTCGATGGCCATGGCATGATGGCGCTCGAGGCGCCTGGGCGGCGAGATCGCCGGCAGCCGGCCGACCTGGGTCAACGCCACGTAGTCGATGAGGGCACCGCTGGCGGCCAGCTCGGCACGCGAAAAGGCGCCGAAGGCCTCGAGTGCGGCCACCTTGAAATGCTCCTTGAGCCGGCGCTCGGCGCTCACGCTGTCGAACCGCGAGGCCGGCAGCGGCGTCATCGCCACATCGGCGTCCTTGAGCGGGCGACAGACTGCCTCTTCGCTCATCAGCGCTTCGGCCATGATGACTTCGCCAGGCTCAAGGCGCGCCAACTCCGCTGCAAGGTCACCGCGGCTGAGTACGGTGACGGCGAAGTCGCCGGTCGAGATGTCGAGCCAGGCCAGCGCCAGGTCGTCATCGCCCTTCACCCGCGCCAGGGCGGCCAGGTAGTTGTGCCGCCGGGCATCGAGCAGACGATCCTCGGTGAGGGTGCCCGGCGTCACCAGCCGGGTGACGGCGCGCTCCACGACCGACTTCGAGCCGCGGCGGCGCGCCAGCTCGGGGTCTTCCATCTGCTCGCACACCGCCACCCGGTGGCCGCAGCGGATCAGCCGCTCCAGAT
>CAYWVA010000222.1:0-4838 GCA_964461545.1 uncultured Rhizobiaceae bacterium
ATCGACGCCATCAAGCGCGACGTGCGCTGGCTGGGCTTCGACTGGGGGGAGCATCTCTACCACGCGTCGGACCATTTCGAGCAGCTGTACGAGTGGGCCGAGCACCTGGTCAGGAGCGACAAGGCCTATGTCGACGACCAGTCGCCTGAGGAGATGCGGGCAGCCCGCGGCACCTTGACCGAGCCGGGGCTCAACAGCCCGTGGCGCGAGCGCGCTAGGGGGGAAAACCTCGACCTGTTGCGCCGCATGCGGGCCGGCGAGTTTCCCAACGGCGCCCGCGTGCTCAGGGCCAAGATCGACATGGCGGCCGGCAACATCAATCTGCGCGATCCGGTGCTCTACCGCATCGTACACGTGGCGCACCCGCGCACCGGGTCAACATGGTGCATCTATCCGAGCTACGACTTCGCCCACGGCCAGAGCGATGCCATCGAGGGTATCACCCACTCGCTGTGCACGCTGGAGTTCGAGGACCATCGGCCACTCTATGACTGGCTGCTCCACAACCTCCCAGTGCCGTCGCGCCCGCGCCAGTACGAGTTCGCCCGGCTCAATATCCGCGGCACGGTGCTGTCGAAGCGCCTGCTCACCCAGCTGGTCCGCGACGGCCATGTCTCGGGCTGGGACGATCCGCGCATGCCCACCCTTGCCGGCCTTCGCCGCCGCGGCGTGCCGCCGGCCGCCATCCGCGACTTCGTCGCCCGGCTAGGGGTGGCGAAGTCCAACAGCCTGGTCGACCCCGCCATGCTCGACTTCTCGATCCGCGAGGTCCTGAACAAGACCGCGCCGAGACGCATGGCGGTGCTGCGCCCGCTCAAGGTGGTGATCGTGAACTACCCGGAAGGCGAGGTGGAGGAGCTCGAGGCGGTCAACAACCCGGAAGACCCGGCCGCCGGCTCAAGGACCGTCCCGTTTTCGCGCGAGCTTTATGTGGAGCGCGAGGACTTCATGGAGGATCCGCCAAAAAAATTCTTTCGCCTGGCGCCGGGGCGCGAGGTACGGCTGCGCTATGGCTATTTCATCACCTGTCGGGAGGTGGTGAAGGACGAAACGGGCGAGGTCGTGGAGCTGCGCTGTACCTACGACCCCGCCACTCGCGGCGGCGGCGCTCCGGACGGACGCAAGGTCAAGGCGACGCTGCACTGGGTCTCCGCTGCCCGGTCGCTCACGGCTCGCGTGCGGCTCTACGGCCATCTGTTCGGCGACGAGGAGCCGGGCGACGGCGAGCTGGCCGACCGGCTCAATCCTCACTCCCTTGAGGTCGTCAGTGACTGCCGCATCGAGCCGGCGCTGGGCGGTCTCGATCCGGGCGAGCAGGTGCAGTTCGAGCGTCTCGGCTATTTCAGCGTCGACGCCGAGTCCCGTTCCGGTTCGCCGGTGTTCAACCGCATCGTGGGCTTGCGCGACGAATGGGCCAAGGTCCAGGCCAAGGGCTGAGGGATTGTAGCGGGAACCCCGGGTGGGGGAGCCCCGCCCAATCGCCGATGGAGAGGGGCGTAGTCTTACGGTCCGGCGTCGGCGCCGGCTGGCTGCAGGCCCTTGTCTTGCAGAGTCTGCTTGAGCTCGCCTGACTGGAACATCTCGGTGACGATATCGCAGCCGCCGACGAACTCGCCCTTGACATAGAGCTGCGGGATCGTCGGCCATTCAGAATACGCTTTGATGCCTTCGCGCAGTTGATCCGATTCGAGCACGTTCACGGTTTGATAGGGGACTCCCAGATAGTTGAGCATCTGCACTACCCGGGCGGAAAAACCGCACATCGGCTGCTCAGGCGTGCCCTTCATGAACAGCGCCACGTCGTTGCTCTTCACGACATTGTCGATCCACGACTGGATTTCGGTCATTGACTCATTTCCCTTTGAATTCCTGCTCGATGTGGTGGCCGCGCCAGCGACTTTCTAGTCCTCGGGGGGGCTCGTCTGCAGCGCCAGCGCATGCAGTTCGCCGCCCATCTTTCCTTTCAGCGCCTGGTAGACCATTTGATGCTGCTGCACCCTCGATTTGCCCCTGAACTGGGCCGACACGACATTGGCGGCATAATGCTCGCCGTCACCGGCGAGGTCCCTGATCTCGACCGTGGCGTCGGGCAGCGCCTCCTTGATCATCTGCTCAAGGACATGATGTGACATCGCCATGGGCAACCTCCGCGCAAACTCGCGCTCCCATTATCATGCCGGAGTACTGGCGTCCATGAAGGCCGCAAACCAGCCCTCGTGGGCCTGTCGCAGTTCCTCCAGCGGCAGCGCCGCGAGGCCGGCGATAACGATGGCGGTGCCGCCCACCCGGCCAATCGGCTCGGCGGCCACGCCGGCAGCCCTGGCCTGGGTCATCACAGCGGCGGCGCGGGCTGGCTCACAGGTTACCACATACCGCGCCTGGTCCTCGGCGAACAGCGCGATGTGGGGTTTTGCCCCGGAAAGCTCGATCTCGGCCCCCAGGTTGGAGGCAAGCGCCATCTCGCACAAAGCGGCCGCCAGACCGCCATCGGAGATGTCATGGACGGCGTCGAGCGAGCCGGATCGGATCAGACCGCGGACGAACTCGCCGTTACGCCTTTCGCGCCCGAGGTCGACCGGCGGCGGCGGGCCGTCCTCGCGCCCGAGGATCTCGCGCAGATAGAGCGACTGCCCGAGATGGCAGCCATGGCCGCCGATCAGCACAATGGTATCGCCCGCCGCCTTGAAGGCTAACGTCATCATCTGAGCGAGATCGGCAATGAGGCCGATGCCGCCGATCGTCGGGGTCGGCAGGATCGCCTCGCCGTTGGTCTCGTTGTAGAGCGACACATTGCCGGAGACGACGGGGAAATCGAGCGCCCGGCACGCTGCGCCGATACCTTCCACGGCGCGCACCAACTGGCCCATGATCTCGGGCCGTTCGGGACTGCCGAAGTTCAAATTATCGGTGATGGCCAGTGGCTCGGCGCCGACGGCGGTGAGGTTTCGCCAGCATTCGGCCACCGCCTGCTTGCCCCCCTCGAAAGGGTCGGCTTCGACATAGCGCGGGGTCGAATCGGTGGTCATGGCGATTCCCTTGCGCTCGCCGACGCGCACCACAGCGGCATCGCCGCCGGGCGTCTGCGCTGTGTCGGAGCCGATGAGGTGATCATACTGTTCCCACACCCAGCGCCGCGAGCATAGATCGGGCGAGCCCATGAGCTGCACGATTGCCGCCGCCAGGTCGTCAGGGGCCGGTACATCGCCGGGGGCCAGCGGGGCAGGGGGGCTTGGCGCGGCCCACGGCCGGTCGTACTCCGGCGCCTCGTTGCCGAGGTCCTTGATGGGCAGATCGGCGACCTCGCGCCCGCCGTGGCGCACCCGGAAGCGCAAATCGTCGGTGGTGCGCCCCACGATGGCGAAATCGAGCCCCCATTTGCGGAAGATCGCTTCAGCCTGCGTCTGCTTGTCGGGGCGCAGCACCATCAGCATGCGCTCCTGGCTCTCCGAAAGCATCATCTCGTAGGCAGTCATGGCCGCCTCGCGGCACGGCACGGCATCGAGATCGAGCTCGATGCCGAGATCGCCCTTGGCCCCCATCTCGACCGCTGAGGACGTGAGGCCGGCCGCCCCCATGTCCTGGATGGCGATGACCGCACCGGTGGCCATCAGCTCCAGGCAGGCTTCAAGCAGGCACTTTTCGGTGAACGGGTCGCCGACCTGGACGGTGGGGCGCTTTTCATGGGCATCGCCGGCGAACTCCGCCGAGGCCATTGTGGCGCCGTGGATTCCGTCGCGCCCCGTCTTGGCGCCGAGATAGACCACAGGCAAACCGACGCCCTCGGCTTTGGAATAGAAGATCTTGTCGGCGTCGGCGAGGCCGACCGCCATGGCGTTGACCAGAATGTTGCCGTTGTAGCGGCGGTGGAAATTGACCTCGCCGCCGACGGTGGGCACGCCGAACGAGTTGCCATAGCCGCCGATCCCGGCCACCACGCCGGCCACCAGGTGGCGGGTGGAGGGGTGGCTTGGCTCACCGAAGCGCAGGGCGTTGAGGACAGCGATCGGCCGGGCGCCCATGGTGAAGACGTCGCGCAAAATGCCGCCGACGCCGGTCGCCGCACCCTGATAGGGCTCGATGTAGGACGGGTGGTTGTGACTCTCCATCTTGAAGACGACCGCCTGACCGTCGCCGATATCGACCACGCCGGCGTTCTCGCCGGGGCCCTGGATGACGCGGGGGCCTTGCGTCGGCAGGGTGCGCAGCCATTTTTTCGAGGACTTATATGAGCAATGCTCGTTCCACATGGCCGATACGATGCCGAGCTCGGTCAAGCTCGGCTGGCGGCCGATGAGAGCTATGAAGCGCGCATATTCCTCAGGCTTGAGCCCGTGTTCGGCGATAAGGGCGGGGGTGATCGAAGTCGGCGCAGAGGCCACATCATGGTCCATCATTTCTTGGTTTGCCGTGATTCGAAGTAGGCCCTCAGCACGGCGTTCATGCGGGTGAGATGGCCCTTGCCCTGGGCCTTGAACCAGTCGAGCACGTCCTTATCGAGACGCAGGTGAACGGAGACCTTCTTCGGCGCCGGTTCCTCGGGCGGGAACAGCGGCGCCTGCCAGCGGGCATTGTCCCAAAAGCTGTCGTCGAGCTCGACTTCTTCGGCGTCGGGTCTAGTCTGGTGAAGCTCGCCCCGCTGCTTCATCTCACGGAGTTCCTCGACCGAAACGCGCCTGATGTCGGTATCGGGCTCGTCGTCCAGCTCTCCAAGCAGTGATGACACGGAGTGCGTCTTCACGTGCCGTGTAGACGATCGTGAAGTATTCTCCTTCGAACTGGCCCGTCGCGATGTAGCGCGTTTCCCCGTAGCCATGGCGTTTGTCCTCCGTGACCAGGAT
>CAYWVA010000223.1:0-4834 GCA_964461545.1 uncultured Rhizobiaceae bacterium
GAAGACGCCATATCCCGCGTCCGCCAGGGCATGCGCGCCATGCTGCGCCTCGGCTCGGCCTGGTATGACGTCGCCGCCCAGATCAAGGCGGTGACCGAATATGGGCTGGACCCGCGCAACTTCGTGCTGTGCACCGACGATTGCCATTCCGGCACGCTCGTGCATGAGGGCCACATGGACCGTGTCGTGCGCCACGCCATCGCCCAAGGGGTGGCGCCGGTGACGGCCATTCAGATGGCCACCCTCAACACCGCCCAGCACTTCGCCATGGAGCGCGAGATCGGCTCGGTCGCTCCCGGCCGGCGGGCCGATTTTCTCCTCGTCGCCGACCTGCCGGCCATGAAGGCCGATGTGGTTTTCGCCGCCGGCAGGCGTCTCGCCGCGGCTGGAAAGATGGTCGTCGACATGGCGCCCTTCGCCTATCCGGACAGCGCTCGCAATACCGTGCATGTGGGCAAGCGTCTCGGGCCTGAGGACTTCGATATCGCAGCCCCAAAGGGCTCGGGCCGCGTGCGGGTGCGGGTGATCGGGGTGATCGAGAACCAGGCGCCGACCCGCGCCCTTCAGGCCGACCTGGCGGTCGAGGCCGGAACGGTGATGATGGACCGGGCGGGCGACGTGTGCCAGGTGGCGCTGGTCGAGCGCCACCGCGGCACCGGCCAGGTGGTCAATGGCTTCGTCTCGGGCTTCGGCTACACCAGCGACTGCGCCGTTGCCTCAACGGTCGCCCATGACAGCCATCATATGATCGTGGCCGGCACCAGCAAGGCCGACATGGCGCTGGCCGCAAACCGCCTCGCCGAGGTTGGCGGCGGCGTCGTGGTGTTCGCCAACGGCGAGGAAAAGGCTCTGGTCGAGATGCCCATCGCCGGGCTGATGTCGGATCAGCCGGCCGAGGTCGTGGCGGCCAAGGCTGACCGGATGGTGCGGGCGATGGCCGGCTGCGGCTGCACCTTGAACAACGCCTACATGCAGCATTCGCTGCTCGCCCTGGTGGTCATCCCCGAGATCCGCATCTCCGATCGCGGCATCATCGACGTCACCCGGTTCGAAAAAACCGAGCTGTTCGTGTAGACTGGCCGCGGGCACCGGCCACAGCCGCCCTCGCCGGCCTCACTGAAAGTTGGACATGGCGACACCGTTGCAAATCCTCACCCGGCCGCGCCGCAACAAGCTGCTGTCGTACCTGGACCCGGCCGACTTTGCCAAGCTCGAGCGCCACCTGCAGCTGGTAACGCTCGAATTCCGCCAGCAGTTGTACGACTACAGCCAGCACGTCACCCACATCTACTTTCCGCTGTCGGGCGTCGTGGCGCTGATGCGCACCCTGAGCGACGGCGGAATCGCCCAGGTCGCCTCGGTCGGCAACGAAGGCGTGGTGGGCTATGGCGCCCTCATCGACGCGCCGATCGCCTCGGGCGTCGCCAAGGTCCTGGTGCCTGGAGAGGCGCTCAGGATCGAGACCCCCGCAATCCAGGCCTATGCCCTGGAACATCCCAGGTTCCGCGCCGTGGCGATGCATTACGGGCACGTCCTGATCAGCCAACTGATGCAGGCGGTGGTGTGCCAGCGGTTTCACAGCGCGCGACAGCGCTACGCCTTGTTGCTGCTGCAGACCAACGACCGCGCCCACAGCGACACGTTTCCGATGACGCAGGAGGTCTTGGCTCAGATCCTCGGGGTTCGCCGCGCCACGGTAAGCGACATCGCCCGCGACATCAAGCGCACCGGCGCGGTGCGCTACAGCCGGGGGCAGGTCACAATCCGCGACCGCGCAACCCTGATGGAGCAGGCATGCGAATGCTACGAGGTGGTGCAGGAGGAGTACCAGCGCCTCCTGGACATTCCCGATCTCTGCTCCTGAGGGGCGGCCGCCTTATACCAGCTTGCATGACGAGGACCCGCAATCCGTCGTTGCCGGGCCTGACTTGTTATGAGACGGCACGCTTGGCATCTACCCTCCCCCAGAAAGGGGGAGGGTAGGGTGGGGGTTGATCGGCCACTCCCAGAAAAATCGGATCCTCCCGTCAACCCCCACCCGGCCCTCCGGGCCGACCTCCCCCTTTCTGGGGGAGGTCAATATGAGTCGTCGATAGTGGCGATGGTATTAGTTCTTGCCGAACTCCTTCAGCACCAGCTTGCGCAACACGCCCGGGTCGCTTTCGCCATCCTGGGCATATTTGATCAGAAGCTTGGCAAGGTGCTCGCGGCTGAAGTCGCGGTGCTCCGCTTCGGTTGCGGTCACGCCGCTGGCAAGGTCGCGGCAGATATCGTCCAGCACGCTCTCCAAAACGCCAAGCGTCTGCGTGTCGAAGGTGGTCTTTAACGGAGTCATTGCGCCCCTCCAGTCAGTTCGCGTGGCTTGTGGGGTCGATAGGCGGGCAGTTGGAGCGGATTTACCGGTTCGTGTCTGTACGCTAGCGCAACTTTCGCGGGTGAAATCGAGCGATACTTCTCAGGCCCTCTCGCATTGCGCTTTGCTCCAGGCGGGCTAAATCACCCGGGACATGGGACACAGCCTGGCAGGAGCGCGATGGCACAGGATCGACGGCAGCCGCCACGCCAGGACGAGGTGATCGCTTTTCTGTCGAGCCCCGAGGCCCATGGGAGCGGCATCGGGCCAGTGGAGCGCATCGAGACCCACGCCGCACTGGTGTTCCTGGCCGACGGCCAGGCGGTCAAAATCAAGAAGGCAGTGGCCCTCGGCTATCTCGACTTCACCACCCTGGAGAAGCGCCGCCGGGCCCTGGCGCGCGAGCTTGAA
Organism: uncultured Rhizobiaceae bacterium; assembly: GCA_964461545.1. Lineage (GTDB taxonomy): Bacteria > Pseudomonadota > Alphaproteobacteria > Rhizobiales > Aestuariivirgaceae > CAYWVA01. Next base: position 2,765 of record CAYWVA010000223.1, read on the forward strand.
CTGAACCGCCCCCAGGCGCCGGAGATCTATCGCGCCCTCGTGCCGGTGGTGCGTAGCGCCGGCGGCAAATTGTCCCTCGGCGGCCCGTCGCCCGGTGAGCCGGTCGAATGGGCACTCGTCATGAACCGCTTCGATCAGCATCAGCTTTTGGACCGGATGGCGGCCCGCGGTCGGCTCGAGCCGGATCTCGTCAGGGATCTGGCCGATGCCGTGCTTGCCGCCCACCGCACCGCCCCGGTCGCCATGAACGTCGATCAGGTCGAAGCGATGAGCAAACTCGTCGACCAGATCTCGCGCGCCATGGAGGACCATGCAGAACTGGTCGGCCAGCCACAGGCATCGGCGTTCCGGCCGGCTGCCGAACAGGCCCTGGCGCGGGCCCGGGTCTGCCTTGAGCAACGAGCCGCGCGCGGTCTGGTGCGCCGCTGCCACGGCGATCTCCATCTCGGCAACATCGTGATGATCGGCGGCCGGCCGGTGGTGTTCGATGCGCTGGAGTTCGACGAGGCGCTCGCCACCATCGATGTGCTCTACGACCTCGCCTTCCTGCTCATGGACCTGATGAGGCGCGATCAAGGCCCCGCCGCCAACCGGGTGCTCAACCGCTATCTGCAGAGCGCCCATGGCAACGAGGATGGCCTTGCCGCCCTGCCGCTGTTCCTGGGGCTGCGGGCGGGGATCAGGGCCATGGTCATCGCCGAGCGCGCCGCGCAAGGCGGCAGCGGTTGTTCCGGGTCTGCCGACTATCTCAGCACCGCGCTCGAACTTTTCGATCCGCCGCCGCCACGCCTCATCGCCGTCGGCGGCTACTCGGGCACCGGCAAGTCCACGCTGGCCTCCGCCCTGGCGCCCGACATCGGTGCCCGGCCCGGAGCGCTGCACCTGCGCTCCGACGTGGAGCGCAAGGCGCTGTTTGGCGTCCCGGAGATGACCAGGCTCGATGCCAATCGCTACGACAGCGAAACGACCGCCCGGGTCTATGGCCGCATCGAGGAGCGCGCGCGGGTCGCTTTGCAGGCCGGGCATTCGGTCATCGCCGACGCGGTCTTTGCCCGGCCGGAGGAGCGCCGGCGGATCGAAGACGTGGCACGGGCTGCCGGCGCCGGGTTCACCGGCATGTGGCTCCGCGCCTCGGGCGAACGCCTCACCCAGCGGGTCTCGGCGCGATGCGGCGATGCTTCGGATGCCACAGCCGAGATCGTGGCGCTGCAGATCGAGCGCGGCGCCGGGCATGTGGCTTGGCCGGCCGTCGACGCTTCGAGCGACCCGCCGGCGGTCGCCACCGCCGCCCGGGCGCTGCTCAGGCTCTAGATCACGCCCCAGCTTGCGTCGCCTCTGGCACACACTACATATTTGTCGCCGGTCAAAGATCATTGCGTCCGGCTGTCCTATGACGACGCCAAGAACTGCGGCGCTCGAGTGGCGAGGCTGCGGGCAACGGCGGGCTGAGGAGTGTTACGATGGACTTTGAAAAATATACCGAACGCGCGCGGGGCTTTGTGCAGGCGGCGCAGAACGTTGCCTTGAGGGAAGGCCATCAGCGGTTTTCCCCCGAGCATCTCTTGAAGGTGCTGCTTGACGATCCCGACGGTCTGGCGGCCGGTCTCATCCGTTCGACCGGCGGCGACCCCAAGGTGGCGCTTGCCCAGGCCGAGGCGGCGCTGCGCAAGCATCCCAAGGTGGAAGGCGCCGGGGCCGGACAGATTTACCTGGCGCCCGAGATGGCGCGCGTGTTCGAGACCGCCACCACGCTGGCAACCAAGGCCGGCGATTCCTTCGTGGCGGCCGAGCGCCTGCTGCAGGCGCTCGCCACCGAGCCGAGCGAGGCGCAAAAGACGTTGAAGGGCGCCGGCGTAACGCCGAAGGCCCTGGAGGAAGCGATCGCTGCCCTGCGCAAGGGGCGCACCGCTGATACGGCGTCCGCCGAAGAGGGCTATGATGCCCTCAACCGCTATGCCCGCGACCTCACCGAGGCAGCGCGCGAGGGCAAGCTCGACCCGGTCATCGGTCGCGATGAGGAAATCCGCCGCTGCGTCCAGATCCTGTCGCGGCGCACCAAGAACAACCCGG
>CAYWVA010000224.1:0-4820 GCA_964461545.1 uncultured Rhizobiaceae bacterium
ACGGCGACCTCTTGTTGATCCGGCCCGGCGCCAGTATTCCCGCCGACGGCCTCGTGAAGAGCGGCAAGAGTTCGGTCAATGAGGCGTTGATCACCGGCGAGTCCAAGCCTGTCGACAAGCACGAGGGCGCCAAGGTCATCGCCGGAACGGTGAACGGGCAAGGGTCGCTGCGCGTCGAGGTCACCGGGTCCGGCGACAAGACGGCGCTGGCCGGCATCATGCGGCTGGTCGCCCAGGCGCAAGGGTCGCGGTCGCGGGCCCAGGCGCTTGCCGATCGCGCGGCGTTCTATCTGACCCTGGTGGCGCTGGGCGCCGGCGCGCTGACCTTCGTTGCATGGCTGGCCGTGGGCGCCACGCTCGACTTCACCATAACCCGCCTGGTTACTGTGCTGGTGATCGCCTGCCCCCATGCGCTTGGCCTGGCGGTGCCGCTGGTCGTTGCCATCTCCACCACGATGGGAGCGCGCAACGGCCTTCTGGTCCGCGACCGGCGGGGCCTTGAGGAAGCGCGCAACCTGAACGTCGTCGTATTCGACAAGACCGGCACCCTCACCCTTGGTGAACATCGGGTGGTGGAAACGGTCCCCTCGGGAGACATTACCGAAAACGACGCCCTGCGGCTGGCAGCCGCGGTTGAACGCGATTCCGAGCACCCGATCGCCCAGGCTCTCCTGAAGAGCGCGCAGGACAGAAGCGTTCAGGTGCCGCACGCCGGGGGTTTCCAGGCCATTGCAGGCCATGGTGTCGAGGCCGAGGTCGAGGGTCGGTCCCTGAAGGTCGGCGGCCCGGCGCTGCTGCGCATGCTCGGGATCGAGCCGTCCGGAGAGCTTCGGGATGCCGCGGCCCGCTTCGGGCAAATCGGCCAGGCGGCCATCTATCTCATCGAGGGCGATCGCGCCCTGGCTGTGTTCGCCATTGCCGACGCCATCCGGCCGGAGTCGCATGAAGCGGTAAAGCGGCTGCATGATGAGGGCGTGGACGTCGCCATGCTGACCGGCGACTCCCAGGCGGTGGCTGACAGCGTGGCGAAAGAACTTGGCATCGATAAGGTGTTCGCCCAGGTGCTGCCGGGGGACAAGGCCGAGAAGATCAAGGAGCTGCAGGCTGAAGGCAAGCGCGTGGCCATGGTGGGCGACGGCGTCAATGATGCGCCGGCCCTGCTGACGGCCGACGTCGGCATTGCCATCGGGGCCGGGACCGACGTGGCGGTGGAGGCGGGCGACGTAGTGCTCGTCAGGTCGGATCCGCGCGACGTTGCCCGCATCGTGGCGCTCAGCCGCGCCAGCTACCGCAAGATGGTCCAGAACCTGTGGTGGGCGGCGGGCTACAACATCGTTGCCATCCCGCTTGCCGCGGGCGTCCTGGCGTGGGCTGGAATAATTCTTGCTCCAGCCGTCGGCGCCATCCTTATGTCGGCCAGCACGGTGATCGTGGCGATCAACGCTCAGCTGCTGAGACGGGTCGAGCTGTAGGCGGCCTGCTGCGCCATTCGAACGCAGCGGGCGGCCGTTGGCGTGAGCGGCCCCCTCTGCACAAGGCTTCGCCGTTGGTTCAGATCGAGTTCACCAAGACACCGTCGCTTGGGGTCGATCTGTATTTGGGGAGATCGTCACACGGGCTGGCCCAAGGCACACGCTCATCGAAGAAGATATGGAACTGGGGCTGCAACGTCTCGGGCTGATCGAACGCCCCGACCATCAGATGGATATCATCAGGCCAACGCGCGTTGTGATAGCTGAGCGAGGTTCCACAGGCGGCGCAGAAGGATCTGACGACTCCTGGCGAGGAGGCAAATTCGGCAAGCGGCCGGCCTTCAATGCGCACTCGGTCCTTGGCGAACCCCGCTGCTGCTACGCTTGAGCCGCCCGTGGCTCGTCGGCAATCGGCGCAGTGACAGATCCCAACCCATTTCGGCGAGCCACGAGCCTTAAACGCCACACCGCCGCAGGCGCAGCGTCCTGAAAACACGCGATCACCGGATTCCTTCATCGCTCCTTGTGCCATTAAAGTCTAGCCGATGAGACCATAGTGGCGATCCCGAGAAAGTTGCTGTCAGTCGGCATTCGCTCTCGCCGCAATAGCGGAGATCTCGATCTTGACGTCGCGGGGAAGCCTTGCGACCTGCACCGTCGCGCGGGCAGGGGGCGCTTCGGGAAAGAACTCCGCATAGACGGCGTTCATTTGGGGAAATTCGTTTAGGTCTGCCAAAAAGACCGATGTGGACACGACATCGGCCATCGCGAATCCGGCCGCTTCCACCACCGCCTTGAGATTGTTCAGGACGAGGCGGGTCTCCTCTTCGATGGTGCCCGGCACCACTTGATTCGTCTGCGGGTCAATGGCGATCTGCCCGGCGAGATACAAGGTGTTTCCAACCTGGATCGCCTGACTATATGGGCCTATCGCCTCGGGCGCATTCGGCGTTGCGATGACGTGCTCGCCTGACTGTGCGGGCAGGGTCAACACGAAGACAGCGGCTGCGGCAAACATTGCAATCTTCATCATGGCGCGCTCCTCGAAGTTTGGCCGTGGTGAGACGTCATGCGAGCCTATCTCATTTTATTGCCCTTCGACAATGTCAGCCGACGCCTATGCCTCGAGGCGAGGTTTTTGGAAGGCGAGCCGAATCGAACTATCTCCGCCGGGTCGGGGTTTGATAATGAGCACCTTCCATATGGTTCTACTTGCGGCCCGGCGGAGATGAGACAGGCGAGGCAGCGAAGGATGTCAGGCTGGTGAGAAGAGGCGTGTTGGTGGGGGTGCTGTCCTGGCTGATCGGGGTGATGGGTAGTGTGGCGATTCTCGTCACGCTGCTGCCGCTGATCCCCAGCAATGAGGTATGGATCAGGATTTGGGACTTTCCACGCGTTCAGATCGCAGTGGTGCTGGCGGCGGTTCTCCTGGCCGGTCCGTTTGTGTTTACGCTGCGCCGCCAGGGACTGGCATTCCTAGCCGTCATAGGCGCAGCGATGGCGTGGCAGCTCTATGGAATTTGGCCCTACACTCCGCTCTATCCGACTCAGGCCAAAGCTGCACCGGCGTGCGAATCTGAGTCACGCGTCCGCCTACTCGTGGCCAACGTCCTCATCAAAAACCGCGATGCCTCGCCCTTGCTCTTTCTTGTCGAGGAGGTCGATCCCGATCTTGTTTTACTCGTCGAAACCGATTCCTGGTGGGATCGCCAGCTCGAGCCGCTGAAGGCTGCCTATCCCCACATGGTCGCTCAACCTCAGGAAAACAGCTACGGTATGCACCTGTTTTCCCGCTTTGAGATGATCGACCCGGAAGTGCGCTTCCTTGTCGAGGACGATGTGCCTTCGATCATGACTGCGCTCGTGCTGCCGTCCGGGGCGCGGATCAACTTCTATGGACTGCACCCCAAGCCCCCACCGCAACAGGATACCGCTGAGCGCGATGCCGAACTGCTCATTGTCGGAAAGGAGGTTCGGGAGGGAACCGCCCCGTCTATCGTCGCCGGGGACCTGAACGACGTGGCGTGGTCTCGCACCAACAGCCTTTTTCAGCAGATTAGTGGGCTGTTGGACCCGCGCATCGGGCGTGGCCCGCACTCCACCTTCCACGCCAACTGGCCGCTGCTGCGATGGCCGATTGACCACGTTTTCTTCGAGGAATCGTTCATGCTGCTCAACATCTCAGTCATGCGCGACATTGGATCGGACCATTTTCCGTTCTATGTGGCGCTATGCCATGATAGAGCGGCCGCAGACATCCACGAGCGGCCGCAGGCTGAGCCTTCCGACCTGGACGCCGCCCAAGAGGCAATAGACGAAGGACGTGAGGAAGCGCAGGAGTAGGACCGCCGAATTGGCCAACAGCTGCCAGCTCGTCGTTAGGCTTTTGTGATTCAAGTGCTTAGGCCGAGCGCAGCGGGCGGCCGTTGACCGTCCAGTGGATGCCGCATTCGGTCTTGGCCGTTCCGGCCCAGCGGCCGTCGCGCAAGCCGCCCCCGGGACCGCTCGGGGCCGTGCACGGCACGCAGCCGATGGAGGCAAAGCCTTGCCCCTCGAGCGGGTGGCGCGGCAGGCCTTGGCGGTCCAGATACGCCACGATGTCGTCGCGCGACCACGTGGCGAGCGGGTTGATCTTGAGCCGCCACCCGGCCGGCTCCAGGGTCGGCAAGGCGACGCGCTCGCCGCCCTGAAAGCGCTTGCGCCCAGTGACCCAGGCCTGCAGGCCGGCAAGCGCGCCTTCCAGCGGCTCGACTTTTCGCACCCGGCAGCAGCCATCGGGGTCAAGGCGGTGCAGGTCTCCGTCGGGGTCGTGCCGGCTCAGGGCTTCGGAATCCGGCCTAACCGACCGCACGTCCTTAAGCCCAAGCTGGGAGACCAGCCGGTCGCGGTAGGCGAGGGTCTCGGCAAAGAGCTTGCCGGTCTCAAGAAAGATGACCGGCACATGCCGATCGATGCCCGCCACCATGTGCAGCAGCACCGCCGATTCCGCCCCGAAAGACGAAACCACCGCCAGCCGCCCGGGAAACACGCTTCCCACCATGGCTTCGAGCAGCGCCTGGCCGTCGAGGTGCCCGAAGCGGTGGATGAGGGGGCCATACTCGATCATGGCGGCAAACTCAGCCGCGGCACGGCTGCTTGTAGCCGGGTGCCTGATCCGCGCGATGGCGGGCAAGCCACACCGGGGAGCGGCCGGGCAGCGCCTGATAGCTCAGGGAAATGGCGCCGGCGGCGCGCTGCCAGACGGCTTCGGCGAAGCGGTCGGAGACCTCGAAGCTGTCGAAGCCGACTTCGGTGAGGAAGCCAAGCTGGTCGGGCAGTATGGGACCGGTGGCCCTGAGTTCGCAAGGA
>CAYWVA010000225.1:0-4815 GCA_964461545.1 uncultured Rhizobiaceae bacterium
AGTCCTTGATCGCCTCTTCGCCGGACCGCTGCCAGTCGAGGTCGGACAGATGGACCATGCCGTCAACGTCGCCTTCAAGGCCGATGAACAGGCCGAACTCGGTAACGTTCTTGATTTCGCCCTCGACTTCGGTGCCGGTGGGATACTTGGCCGCAAAGGCCTCCCACGGGTTGTCCATCGTCTGCTTGAGGCCCAAGGAAATGCGGCGCTTGAGCGGATCGACCTCGAGGACCTGAACGGTGATCTCCTCGGAGGTGGAGAGGATTTTGCCGGGGTGGACATTCTTCTTGGTCCAGCTCATCTCCGAAACATGAACGAGGCCCTCGATGCCGTCCTCCAGCTCAACGAAGGCACCGTAGTCGGTGATGTTGGTCACCCGGCCTGTGATATTGCTGCCGAGCGGGTACTTCGCCTCCACGCCTTCCCACGGATCGCTCTCGAGCTGCTTCATGCCGAGGCTGATCCGCTGCGTCTCGGGGTTGATCTTGATGATCTGCACCTTGACCGTCTGGCCGACGCTCAAAACGTCGGTGGGATGGTTGACGCGCTTCCAGGAGATGTCGGTGACATGCAGCAGCCCATCGATGCCGCCGAGATCGACGAAGGCGCCGTAATCGGTGATGTTCTTGACCACGCCCTCGATCACCTGGCCTTCAGTCAGGTTCTGCACCAGCTCGGAGCGCTGCTCGGCCCGGGTCTCCTCCATGATGGCGCGGCGCGACACCACGATGTTGCCGCGGCGCTTGTCCATCTTGAGAATCTGGAACGGCTGCGTGACGTTGAGCAGCGGCGACACGTCGCGGATCGGCCGGATGTCGACCTGGCTGCCGGGCAGAAAGGCGACGGCGCCGCCGAGATCGACGGTGAAGCCGCCCTTGACGCGCCCGAAGATCACGCCTTCGACCCGTTCAGCGCGCTCGTAGGACCCTTCCAGCCGCGTCCAAGCCTCCTCACGTCGGGCCTTTTCGCGCGACAGAACGGCCTCGCCCAGGGCATTCTCGATGCGCTCCAGATAGACCTCCACCTCATCGCCCACACCGAGCTCGCCGTCGCGGCCGGGCATTTGAAACTCCCGTAACGGCACTCGACCCTCGGTCTTGAGGCCGACGTCGATGATCGCATAGTCGTTTTGGACGGCTACGATCCGGCCCTTCACGACCGAACCTTCGGCTGAGGTATCGGCGGAAAAGGATTCATCGAGCATAGCTGCGAATTCATCGCGGGTCGGGTTGAGTGAGCTGGGTTCGGCCATCAAGTTCCTCTTTCCAACTGAATAACGCTGGCCAGCGGCTATATCCGCAGGTCGTCCCGAGAGCCTGCCAGGGCCTTCTCGGCCGCTGGCCCGTGCCGGCGGGCAATGGTTAAATTTCCGGCCCAGGAAGCTGGTGGCCCAGGCGCCGCCAGCAGGAGTTCCTGATTGCCGGAAACATTCATGGGCGCAAACCCTGCAAGGGTGTCGCGCCCCTATTCCTTGTGCCGGTCGATGATCGAGACGGCGGCCTGGAATGTCGCCTCTATATCCAAATCACTGGTATCGAGCAAGTAAGCATCCGTTGCCCGCTTGAGCGGCGCCACGGGCCGGGTCTCGTCACGCCGATCGCGCTCAATCAGCCAGGTGAGCACATCATCCAGGCTTGCCTCCTCGCCACGCTCGGTAAGTTCCTGTAGGCGGCGCCGCGCCCGCACGGGTTGTGAAGCGGTGACGAACAGCTTCACATCTGCGTTCGGGCACACCACCGTGCCGATGTCGCGCCCGTCGAGGACCGCCCCCGGCGGGGTGGAGGCAATCCGGCGCTGCAGCCCGAGCATCTGCTGCCTGACGGCGGGGAACGCGGCAACGATCGAAGCCGCTTCGCCCAATCCCGCCTTTCTGATGTCGCCATCGGCAATCGTGCTGAAATCGAGCCTACGGGCCGCTTGCACCGCCGCCGCCTCATCGCCCGGCGCTTTGTTCGACCTGAGCACGGCGAGCGCCACGGCCCGGTACAGCGAGCCCGTGTCGAGGTAGCCGAGCCCATAATGTTCGGCCAGGCGGCGCGCCAGGGTTCCCTTGCCGGATGCCGCGGGACCGTCGACTGCAATGATCATGCCGCACTGTCCACACGGGCAATCTTGGCTCCCAGTCCGGCAAGCAGTTCGGTGAAGCCCGGAAAGCTGGTGGCGATCATGCGCCCGTCGTCGATGGTGACGGGACGTTGCGCGGCAAGGCCCATGACCAGAAAGGCCATGGCGATGCGATGGTCGAGGTGGGTTTCGACCAGCCCGCCGCCAAGCCCGGTACCGCCTGCTGCGCTGCCGCCGCGGCCTTCCACCTCGAGCCAGTCCACGCCCATAGCGATCGGCACCGCATTGGCGGCGAGGCCGGCAGCGACGGCCGCCAGCCTGTCGCTCTCCTTCACTCTCAGCTCGCCAAGCCCCTCAAGCCGGGTGGTGCCGCTGGCAAAGGCCGCCGCCACCGCCAGCACCGGATACTCGTCGATCATCGACGGCGCCCGGGCGGCCGGAACCGTCACGCCCTTCAGCGCACTCGATCGGATCTCGAGGTCGCCGACCGTTTCGCCGCCCTGCTTGCGGCGGTTGGCGATGTCGATGCGCCCGCCCATCTCGATCAATGTCTCGATGAGACCGATACGAGTGGGGTTGAGCAGGACATTGCCGATCAGCACCTCGGAGTCTTCGCAGATCAGGGCGGCGACCATCGGGAACGCCGCCGAGCTTGGATCGCCGGGAACGGCCACCGGCTGCGCGGTGAGTTCGCGATGGCCGTCTACGGCAATATGGCGCTGGCCATCGTGTGACGCCACCGCGATCCTGGCTCCAAAGGCGGCCAGCATGCGCTCGGTGTGGTCGCGCGTTGCGACGGACTCAATCACGGTCGTTCGTCCGGGCGTATTGAGAGCGGCCAGCAGGATTGCCGATTTCACCTGGGCGGAGGCGACGGGCAGGCGGTACTCGATCGGAACGGGGCGCCTGGCGCCATGCACGACGAGCGGCATGCGCGCCCCCGGAGCCGAGTCGATGGTGGCTCCCATGCGGCTCAAAGGATCTATGATCCGGGCCATCGGCCGGCTGGCCAGCGACGTATCGCCGGTGAGCGTTGCGGTGATCGGCGTGGTGGCGATGAGGCCGGCGGTCAGCCGCGCACCGGTGCCGGAATTGCCGAAGTCCAGTGCCCGTGGCGGCGATACGAAGCCGCCCACCCCAGTGCCCTGCACATGCCAGCGCCCGTCTTTGTGACGACTGAGTCCGGCCCCCAGGGCAGCCATGGCGGCGGCGGTATTGAGCACGTCTTCGGCCTCCAGCAGGCCGCTCACCACCGTTTCCCCAATCGCTGCTGCGCCGAGCATGAGGGCCCGGTGGGAGATCGACTTGTCGCCGGGAACAGCGATGGCCCCGCGCAGCCTGGCAGACGGGTGGGCAGTGAGCCGGATCGGATGTGACACGAGGGGGCAGCGGCTCCGCTTGGTCAAGGATGCCGGTGCTCCTATCACAGCGCCCCGGCGAGGGCCATCCTTCGGGCGGGGCCGTTTTGGTTTTGACAGGTCCAACCGGTCATGGCATGGAGCGCCGACAGGGAACCCGAAGCGAAAAGGATGTGCAGGTGGTGAAACCGGAACTGGGGACCAAGCGCTCGTGCCCGGGCTGCCAGACCCGTTTCTACGATCTCGGCAGGGATCCGATCGTATGCCCGAAATGCGGGGTGTCGTTCGTTCCCGAGCAGCTCCTGCCGTCGAAGGCCGACCAGGCGGTGACCAAGCCGCGGGTCGTGGCCGAGCCTGAAGTCGTGCTCAAGCCGGAAGCGGAGATTGTCGATGTCAAGGCGGTCGACGCGGCCGATGACAGCGATGATGAGACCGCCGGCGTGGAGGGCGTGGAGCTCGACGAGGATACTGAACTGGCCGACGACGACACGTTTCTCGAAGAGGTCGAAGACGACGAGGAGGAAGTGACCGACTTGATCGGCGGCACACCGGAGGACGAGGAACCCTGAACCGGCAGGCTGCCACTTGATTATTGCCAGCCGTCCCCCTACGTTTGCGCCTCGCTTGCGGCAAAGGCCGAGACTTCGGCATATTTCACCCGCCACGGGGGCCATAGCTCAGTCGGGAGAGCGCTTGAATGGCATTCAAGAGGTCGCCGGTTCGATTCCGGCTGGCTCCACCACCCGTTTTATCAGCCTGATATTGAAGTGTTTCCCGCACTGCAGACAGCGGCCGTGGGGTCGAGTTAGCGAGGACTGAGAGGCCACCCCGCGAGTGCCGTTGCACGTCGTCTCCGGTGTTGGGTCACGCAAAGCCTCCAGCGTCACCCCGAGCCCTTGGTCTGGGTCTTGCCGTGACGCCAGGTCTTCTCGATGAACTCGATGATCTTCCCCGCCACATCGACGCCGGTCGCGGTTTCGATTCCCTCAAGGCCGGGGGACGAGTTCACCTCCATCACCACCGGCCCCTGAGTGCTCTGAAGCATGTCGACGCCGGCGACATTGAGCCCCAGGGCCCTGGCGGCCCGTATGGCGGTTGAGCGCTCTTCGGCCGAAAGCTTGATGGCCGTGGCGCGGCCGCCGCGGTGCAGATTGGAGCGGAACTCTCCGGGATCGCCCTGGCGCTGGATCGCCGCCACCACCTTGCCGCCGACCAGAAGGGCGCGGATATCGGTGCCCTCGGCCTCCTTGATGAACTGCTGCACCAAAATGTTGGCGTTGACGCCGCGGAACGCCTCGATGACCGAACGCGCCGACTTGTGGGTCTCGCTCAACACCACGCCGATGCCCTGGGTGCCCTCCAGCAGCTTGATGACCACCGGCGCCCCGCCGGC
>CAYWVA010000226.1:0-4807 GCA_964461545.1 uncultured Rhizobiaceae bacterium
AGGTGCCGTGCCGCTTGGCATCGCCGGACTGGGAGCGCGGCATCATCTCGTACCAAGCGCCGAAGGAGCCAAGGCGGCGGTCGACCACCAATTCAAGCTGCTTGTCGTAAGAGGACACGTTCAGCCGATAACGCGCCGCGGCCACCTGAGCGGCCGCCTCCTCGCTCATCAGGATCGCCAGTCGGGCGGCGGTATCGCCCTCGGGGTCGGCGAGGCGAGCGAGCAGCGCCTTGAGAGCCCGCCGGATGCTGCCGCGCGCCTTGCCGGCGGCGCTGCGGATGATCTCGGTGCCTTCGATGACCTCAAGATCGACCGGCTGGGCTGCCTTATGCTTCTTGTCGGTGTCGGACCGCCAGGTGAGGAACGGATCGCGCCAGGCCTCGATGGCATAGAGATAGCGCCCGACATTGGCGGCCACGAAGCTGGCGCTCCAGCGGTCGTTGTCGATGAGCGTCATCGGCTGTTCATGCCAGTCGCGCTCCAGGACATGGCGAAACTTGAGTGACGCCTGGATCTGCTCATGGCCGTCGCAAAAGACATCCGCTTCGACCTCGATGGTATCGCCGATGACCGCCTTGGCCGGGAAGCGGCCGCCGTCGATCTCCGGTGTCACCCGCTCGATCACCACCCGGTTTGCCGCCAGCTTGCGCAAACGCTGCGACGGGCCGCTCTGGAGGGCGGGCGGCGGAACGATTTCCCGGTGCCCGGCCACCAGCAGCCGCGAACCCAGCGGCTCCACGACGAGTTCGGCATCGAAGCGATAATCGGCCTGCGACCGGCCCGGCGTGACGTCCCTCAGCCCGGCAATGCCGCCGTCAAGCGCAAACACCGCTCGCTGCAGACCGGTGAAGCGCAGCAGGCGGTGGGTGGGATTGAGGCACAATATCACCGCGCCGGCGGCTTCTGAGGCAAGCTCGTGGTCGAGGTGGAGCAGGGCGGTCATGGAGGCGTCGGGGCCGCTAAGCCGCAGCACGCGGGCTTCCAGGCCGAGCGGCGGCAGCGCCGTCTTGAGCGCGTTCACTTCGGCGATGTAGTCAGACAGGTCGAACGGTCCGCTTTGACGCACCGTCTCCCAGTTGCCCGGCAGCGTGCCTCTGGCGCCGAACTCGAACCCCATAGGCATGAGGACGCCTGCCGAGAAACTCGCCGCGAACAGGTAGCGCGACCGGTAGGCGGTCTCCAGCCGCTCGGACGCCAGCCCGGCGAGGGTGTCGACAAGCCTCGGCCCATAAGGGCCTTCGGGGAACGTCACGGTGCGGGTAAAGCGGCGCAAGCGATCGTATTGATCGAGGGCCCAGGGGGCATTGAAGTCCCACCAGCAGGCGCTGTTGAACAGCAGATCGAAGCCGGCCGGCTCGAGCGCCAGAACATCGCTCCAGGGAGCGCCGATGGCGTCGCCCAGAAAAACCACCTCCGGGGCCTGGCGGCGCAATTCGGCAAACAGCCCGGACCACACTTGGGCACCCAGGCGATGCGCATGCCGGCATCTGAAGCCTGTAACACCGGCTTCGACAAGCCGGAGCATGTCCTCGGCCAACTCAAGATTTCCATCGGGGGTGGCATCGCTCAACACCCGCAGGCCCGCCGCCGCGGCTTCGCTGCACAGCTTACCGACCTGATCGAGCTCCAGCCCGCCCCCTTCCGCGATCTGCTGGCCTCCCAAGCCGTCCACGAGCAGCAAATCGAAATGCATGGCGGCGATGCGGGGCAGGTGATCGGCCCACTGCTCCGGCTCACCGGCAAGTCGCCGATCGAACTGGTAGATGCGCGGGCTGAGGTCACCGGCAGAAGCCATCGGCTGTTCACTCCTGTCGATCATTCCTCCGATGCTTTCCCTCTCTCCATATTTGGCCAAACTGTCTCCGCCCACGCCGGGGCGGAGGCCATTGCCGCATGCACGCGGGTGTTCTTAATGGAACGGGTCAGGCACGCAAGGCTTGGTCAATTCCTGACGACCAGGCCGCCGCCCCACTGGCGCTCAGCTCCTCATGCCCCTCGGCGGGCTGCTCACCGATCAGCGCATCGAGATATTGCTGGCGCCACCAGTCGATGTCTTCGGCCCTGATCTTGTCGAGCAGCATGGCATGGCGGGCCTGGCGTTCGACCTTGGGCATTTCGAGCGCCCGGCGGATGGCGCCGGCCAATCCTTCCGCATCATAAGGGTTGACGATCAGCGCATCCTTCAGTTGCTCCGCGGCGCCGGCGAACTGCGACAGGATAAGAACCCCGGGGTTGAGGGGATCTTGCGCGGCAACATATTCCTTGGCCACCAGGTTCATGCCGTCCCTGAGCGGCGAGATAAGGCCGACATGGCACCGGCGTAGCAGGCCTGCCAGCAGGTTTCGCGGGATCGGGCGCTTGATATAGGACACCGGCGACCAGCCAAACGTGCCGAACCGGCCGTTCACTTGGCCGATGGTGCGGTCGAGTTCGGCATCGATGTCATCATAAGCCGGAATGCCTTCGCGCGTGGGCGTTGCAATCTGCAGGTATTGCATGACGTTGCGATACTCTGGCGATGATTCGAGAAGAGTCTCGATCGCCTTCAGCCGCTCAGGCAAGCCCTTGGAATAGTCCAGCCGGTCGACGCCGATGATGCGCTGGAAGCTTCCCTCGGTCAGACCGACCAGATCGGGATGGTTGGAGTTGCGGCGTGCTTCGGTCGCGAACTGCACCACATCGATGCCGATCGGGAACGCATCGACCTTGACGGTCCGCCCTGACACCTTGAGATCGCCTTCGCCGGTCAGGCGTGCTCCGAAATGCTCCTGAGCGTAGCGGATGAAGTTCTCCCGGTCGCGCAGCGTCTGGAAGCCCAGGAGGTCGTAGGCGAACAGGCTGCGGGCCAGCTTCTGGTGATCGGGCACAGCGGCGAAGATCTCGGGCGGAGGGAACGGGATATGCAGGAAAAAACCAATCCTGTTGCGAACATTGGCGCGGCGCAGACAGGCGGCAAACGGTATCAGATGGTAATCGTGGACCCAGATCGGGTCGTTCTTTTGAAGCATCGTTGCCAGAATCTTCGCCAGGCGCTCGTTGACCGCGAAATAGATCTCCATGTGCTGGCGGTCGGCCTTCGCCAGGTCGAGCCGATAGTGCAGCAGCGGCCACAGGCACTCGTTGGAAAAGCCCGAATAGTACCCCTCATGCTCGGCGGGCGAGAGGTCGACGGTCACCGCGGTGTAGCCATTTACCTGCTCACTCGAAGGTGAAGTGGTCGTGCTCTCCCCTGAAAGATTGCCGCTCCACCCGAACCACAATCCCCCCGAGGCACTGAGCGCCTCGCTCACGGCCACCGCCAACCCTCCCGGGGTGGCAGCGGTCGCTATTGCAACCCGGTTGGAGACGACCACAAGGCGGCGAGACCTCCCGCGGAGGCCGCCTGAAGCGGCGTCTGCCGCCGGCGATTGCTTGAGCATTGGTCCTTTGCGTTCCCTGTTGGATTAGCCCACTGTCTCCCATTTTTGCAACGCGCCAAGGTTCAGCCGGTTCCACCGATTCCAACAAATTTTCCCAATTTATTTGCACGAATTGATGTGGTTGTGTGTTACCGCTGCGGGGCTGTTTGCTCGACCGATTTTGGCAGGTATTCAAGTAAGCGAATGGAATGCCTATATTACGTTGGCAAAGTTGCTGTGGCCGCACTATCCCAACCCACAGCGTGGAACTGGGGATTTTCAGTTTGATCGGATTACGCGAGGGTCTGTTTGTGAGTAAGTTCAGTGGGGGGACGGGCTGATTCGCACGCATGATGGCCCGTCAGGGGACTTGTCTATGACCATTCACCACAGACCGCCGGTCACGCCGGCATTGGCCAAATCAGTATTGGAACGCCTGACACTGACCTTAGGTGTGGCTCCCAACGACGCGATGCCGGGCGATTGGTTCCGCGCCACTGCGCTGGCGGTTCGCGACCGTCTGGTGGGGCGCTGGCACGAAACCAACCGGCTGGTGCAGGAGAAGAGCCTCAAGCGGGTGGCATATCTGTCGATGGAATTTCTGTTGGCCAGGGAGCTCGAGAACGCCCTGATGTCGACGGGCCTGGTGGATGAATGCCGGGCGGTCCTCGCCCAGCATGGTGTCAGCCTCGACACGCTTATGGCGATGGAGCCGAGTCCGGCCCTCGGCAATGGCGGGCTTGGGCGGCTGGCCGCGTGCTTCCTTGACTCCGCTGCCAGCCTCGGGCTGCCCTGCATCGGCTACGGCATTCGTTATGAATACGGCATGTTTCGCCAGGAGATCGTCGACGGCTGGCAGGTGGAGCGCCCCGATCAGTGGCTCGACCAACCTTGGCCGTGGGAAATTCTGAGGCCGGAGCGAGCCCATCGAATCCGGTTCGGCGGCCGTGTCGAACACCGCGGCTTTCGCGCCCACTGGGTCGATACCGAAGACGTCATCGCGGTGGCGCACGACCACCTGGTCCCCGGACACGGCCATATGGCTGTCAATACGCTGAGGCTGTGGGGCGTCAAGCCGGTGGAGTCCTTTGATCTTGGGGCCTTCAACCGGGGGGCGTTTCTCGATGCCCAGGCCGGAAAGGTGCACTGCGAAACGTTGTCTCGCGTCCTCTACCCGGACGACAGCACGCCCGAGGGGCGCGAACTCAGGCTGAGGCAGGAGCATATGTTCGTGTCCGCCTCGGTGCAGGACCTGCTGGCCGCGTTTTGCGCCCGGCACAGCGACTGGACCCTGCTGCCAGAAAAGCTGACGATCCATCTCAACGACACTCACCCCGCCCTGGCACCGGCCGAGCTCATGCGCCTTCTGGTCGACGAGCATGAGCTCGAATGGCACGACGCATGGGACC
>CAYWVA010000227.1:0-4775 GCA_964461545.1 uncultured Rhizobiaceae bacterium
ACGCGGCTTTCTGCCCCTGCCCCGCTCGCCAGCACCAGCGGCACCGCACCGAGGATGGTCGAGATGACCGTCATCAGGATCGGCCGGAGCCGGATGGCCGAGGCATCTATGATGGCGTCGCGAACCGAGGCGCCTTCGTCGCGGAGCTGATTGGCGAACTCCACCATGAGGATGCCGTTCTTGGCCATGAGGCCGACCAGCAAAATGACGCCGATCTGACTGTAGAGGTTGAGGGTCAGGCCGGTAAACCACAGTGAATAGACGGCACCCGCCACCGCCAGCGGCACCGACAGCATGATGATCAGGGGATGTACGAAGCTTTCAAACTGAGCCGCGAGCACTAGAAAGACGATCAGCAGGGCGAGCGCGAACACGATGGCCACTCCCCGCGACGTCTCCAGGTATTGCAGCGACTGTCCGGTGAACCCGACGGTGGCCTGCGGCGGGAGGGTCTCGGCGGCCGCCACTTCGATGAACTCGATGGCCGAGCCGAGGGTGTAATCGTCGGCCAGCGCGGCTGACAGGGTGATCGACGGCATGCGGTTGTAGCGCCTGAGGGCCGGGGCGGCGGCTTCCTCGTGCGACGTCACCAGAGCCGACAGCGGCACCAGCGTCTCCCCGTCGCCGGCCCGGATGAAGATGTTGGCCACGTCGCCGGGCGTGCGTCGGTCGCTCGCCTCGGCCTGCATTATGACCGAATATTCGCGTCCGCGATCGATGTAGGTAGTGGCCTGCAGCGAGGCGAGCATGGTCTGCAGGGTCGAAGCGATGGTTTCCACGCTGATGCCGAGATCGGCGGCCCTTTCGCGATTGATCTCCAGGGTCAGCTGCGGCTGGCTCTCCTCGAAGTCAATCTCCACGTTGCGCAGGCCGGGATTCTGCTCGGCCCGCTCGAGCAGCATGTTGGCCCACTCCTTGACACTGTCGAACTCCGGACCGCCGACGACCACCCGCAGCGGGCTGCTGCTGCCGCGCATCCCAAGCCCCGCCGGCACCACCGGAAAGCCCCGCGCGCTCACCATCTCGCCGGTGGCCCGTGTCGCCAGGGCGACTGCGGCGCTTTGATCGTTGCCGCGCGCCGCCCATGGATCCAACCGCAACACCACGAAGGCCCTGTATGGGCGTTGCTGGCTGCCGACGATGGAATAAACCGTGTTGATGCTCGCCTCTTCCATCCCCGGCGAGATCGCGTCTTCTAGCTTGCGGACCTCGGCATCGGTATAAGCGATCGTGCTGCCCTGGGGAGTGGACAGCGGAATGAACAGGAAGCCGCGGTCTTCGCGCGGGGTCAGTTCGCGCTGCAGGTCGTGATAGCCAAAATAGCTGACGGCGACGATGGCCAGCGCGATGGCGATGATGCCCACCGGCACGTCAAGCACCTTGCCGAGCAGGCCGCGGTAGGCGCTCGCCATGCGCCCACCGGAGACATGTCTCCGGGGGGCTTGAGTGCCGGCCGGGTCGGCGGGGCCGCTGTCCTTGCGCCTCGCCAGGATGCGCGACGCCAGGGCGGGACAGGCGGTGAGCGCCACGAAGGTCGAGATCAGGACGGCGCTGGCCATGACGAATCCGAACTCGCCAAACAGCCGCCCGATATCGCCCTCCATGAACGAGATCGGCACAAAGACCGCTACCAGGGTCAGCGAGGTGGCAACGATGGCGAAGGTGACCTGACGGGCGCCGCGAACGCTGGCGACCAGCAGCGACTCGCCCATGGCGCGGCGCCGCACGATGTTTTCGAGCATCACGATGGCGTCGTCGACCACCAGGCCGATGGCCAGAAGCAGCGCCAGCAGGGTCAGGATGTTGAGCGAAAATCCGAGGGCCAGGATGAGCGGCAAAGTGCCAATGAGAGCGACCGGAATGGTGATGGCCGGGATCAGCGTGGCCCGCAGCGAGCGCAGGAACAGGAGGATCACCAGCACCACCAGGCCAAGTGACAACAGCAGAGCCTTCAGCACCTCCCGGATCGAGGCGGCGACAAAAGTGGCTTCGTCGGAACCGACGATGATCTCCATGCCTTCCGGCAAGCTGGGCCGGATCTCCTCGATCTGGGCCCGCACGGCGGTTGACACCGCCACCGTATTTGCCAGCGACTGGCGCAGCACGCCAAGGCCGACCGCCTCGCGGCCATTGGCCCGCACGATGGTGGTATTGTTTTCCACGCCGCGATCGATGCGCGCCACTTCGCCGAGCCGGATCGGGTAGCCGGCCACCCGGTCGATGACGATATCGTTGAACTGCTCAACGGTGCTGAGCCGGCTTGCCAACCGGACGGTCAGCAGCCGATCGATCGATTCGATTTCGCCGGCCGGCAGCTCGACATTGCTGCGCCTCAGGGCCTGCTCGATATCGGCGATGGTGAGCTTGCGCGCGGCGAGTTCGCGTCGGTCGAGCCAGATTCGAATGGCATAGCGTCGGGAGCCGAAGACTTCGACATTGGCGACGCCGTCGAGGGTGCTGAACCGGTCGGCGAGATAGCGCTCGATGTAGTCGGTGATCTCCGAGGCCGTCATGCGGTCGCTGGTGATGGCAATCCGCATCACCGGATCGGCATCTGCATCGCTCTTGACGATGCTGGGCTCGTCGACGTCGTTGGGCAGCCGTCCGCGGACGCGTCCCACCGCGTCGCGCACATCGTTGGTGGCCTCGTCGATATTGCGGCTGCTAACGAACTCCACGGTGGTCCGGCTGCGGCCGGTGCGGCTTTCCGAGGTGATGGTCTTGACGCCGCTGATCCCCGCCACCGCACCGTCGATGATCTCGGTAATGTCGCCGTCGATGATCTCCGGTGCCGCTCCGGCATAGGTGGTGGTGATGGACACGACCGGGCGGTCGACATTGGGCAGCTCGCGAACTGAAATGCTCATCAGGGAGGAAATCCCAAACACGACGATGAGCAGACACACCACGCTGGCCAGAACCGGGCGGCGAATGCTGAGCTCTGACAGCGTCATCCGGCGCCTCCGATGCTGGCCACGACGTTGACCGGCGCCCCGTTGCGCAGGCGCTGAGTCCCGCTGACCACCACCACATCGCCGGGCTCAAGACCTTCAGCAACTTCCACCGAGCCCGGTTGGCGCTCGCCCACCACCACTTCGCGCTGTTCCGCCTTGCCGTCGCTGACGACGTAGACGTAGCTCTTGCCGCCAACCGGAACTATGGCGCTCTCCGGGACCACCACCGCTACCCGGCTGTCGAGCTGGAGGGTCACATGCATGTACATGCCGGCCGGCAGAGCGAGGTCGTCATTGGGCAGGCTCGCCCTCACCCTGAAGGCCCGCCCCGCCGGGTCGATACGTGAATCAATCGACGTGACCGTGCCCTCGAAGCGGCGCTCCGGATAGGCCGCGGCGGCCGCCACGACCTTCTGACCCAGGGCAACCCGGGCATAGAGCGTCTCAGAAACCGCAAACTCGATCTCGACCTCGCTCAGATCGTCGAGCGTGGTGATGACGGTGGTATCGCTGACCCTGGCGCCCACGTCCACCCGGCGCATGCCGACGATGCCCTCGAAAGGCGCCCGCACAGTGCGATCGGCAAGCCGGCGCTTGGCGCGGTCGAGATTGGCGTCGGCCGTCGACATCCGGGTCTGGGCTTCCTCGAGCGTCGCCTGCGACACCGCATTCTGCTTACGCAGGGTCTCGGCCCGCTCCAGGGCGAGCGTGGCTTCGCGCAAGCTCGCCTCGGCCTGGGCGAGATCGGCGCGCTCGATCTCGTCATCGAGTTGCAGCAGGACGTCGCCGGCCGATACCTTGTGGCCGGGCTCAAAGCCGATCTCCCTCACCCTGCCGCTGGCCAGCGCGATCATCTCGATCGACTGGCGGGCAAGGCTTGAGCCCACCGCCTCCACCGTCGAGGAGAGGTTTTGCGACTCGGCCTCAGCGGTTTCCACCGCCACGGCCGGCGCCGGGCGTCCCTCGCCCCGGGTCACCGGCTGCGGTCGGTTGGCATTCAACTGGTCATAGGCCGCATAGCCGCCGGCCGCGGCCAGCAGCACCATGGCAGCCGAAATGACCTGCTTCAGGTAGGCCAAGCGTGTCTCCTTGCAGGGCCGGTGGTCCGGAGCGGACCGAGCGGGACTGGTCGTAAGACGCAGCTTCCGCAACTATCCGTTGGGCAATGTAGCACAATTTTTCTGCCGAAGCTCGATGGCAGGTGAGCGAATGGCAGAACCACCAGCATCTACGCGGCCTTGGCTGCCGAAGTGGAACGCCGCCGCCGATCGGGCGGCAGGGACTCTTCGATGAGCGCCGCGATGACGGCATCGAGGTCCATCGAGGCCTGCTCCTTGGAGCCCAGCCGCCGGACGTTGACGGCGCGCTCTTCAACCTCGCGCTTGCCGAGCACCATCATCACCGGCACCTTGGACAGCGAGTGCTCGCGCACCTTGTAGCCGATCTTCTCGTTGCGCACGTCGATCTCGGCGCGCAAGCCCGCAGCCGAGAGCCGCCGCTCCACCTCGCGGGCATAGTCATCGGCTTCCGACGTGATGGTCGCCACAACCACCTGCACCGGCGCCAGCCACAGCGGGAAGTGCCCGGCATGGTGCTCGATCAGAATGCCGGTGAAGCGCTCGATCGAACCGAACATCGCCCGATGCAGCATGACCGGCACGACCTTGTCGCTGTGGTCGTCGATGAAGAAAGCGCCGAGTCGGCCCGGCAGGTTGAAGTCGACCTGCAGCGTGCCGCACTGCCATTCGCGGCCGATGGCGTCGCGTAGCGCGTATTCGAGCTTGGGGCCGTAAAAGGCACCTTCACCGGGGTTGAACGTAT
>CAYWVA010000228.1:0-2357 GCA_964461545.1 uncultured Rhizobiaceae bacterium
CGGCGGGCGAAAATGTCGGCCAGAAAGGCGACGATGGTGGCGGGCGTCAGATCGTCGGGCGTCTTCTGGGGCGTCAGCTCTTCGCGGCTCATTCTGCGGCCTCTTTCATGGTGTGCTCGAGGACAGCCAGCGCCGACAGCAGGCCGTCCTTGTCGGCGTAGCAGCCCTGCAGCCAGCGGCTGCCGGATCCGGCGAAGGGTTGGCGTGCATGCAGCACGCGGGTGTTGTCGACAATGAACAGCTCGCCCGGCTTTAGCCTGAACGAAACAGCCAGTGCCGGATCCTCGATAACCTGGGCAAACTGCCTGAGCGCTTGATAGTACGCTTCCATGTGCTCGTAAGGCACATCGGTGAGCGGGCTTGCGGAGCGGTTGTTGAAGCGGATGGCGATGAGCTCGCCATCAGGGCTGAGTTCTATGACCGGGCGGCGGGCGGCAAGCCGCACGGCGGCCGAACCGGCATACTCGAAGCGGGCGCAGTAGCGGGTGAGCAGACCGAAGCTGTCGGGATGGTCGTGCTTGAGGCGCATCGCCGCGCAAAAACCGTCGACGACGATCGATTCGCCGCCGTCCACGGAGTTTTCCAGGCACATCAGCAGCTGGAGCGTGGGCACCGGGTCACGATAGGGATTGTCGGTGTGGGCCTGCAGGCCCTGATTGGTGTAGGCGAGATTGATCGGGTTGACCTCCGCCTTGACGTCGAACCAGCGGCCGTAGTTGGTCTCGCGGATGAATCCGAACAGCGCCACCACGTCTTCGAGCGTGCCGCTGTTGCACGGCAGCCCGGTCATCAGCGCAAAGCCGAAGCGCCGCACGGCGGCGAGCCAGGAGGCCAGGGCAGTGGTGTCGGTGCGGGCGCTCGTATAGCCGACCTGAGGGATTTCGGCTGCAAGCTCGCACCCCCACAAGGCAACATGCGGGCCCGTCCAGCCGGGCTCGTACGGCAGCGCCCGATCATAGATACGTTCCTTGAGCCAGGCGGAAGGGAACGAGACCTCCTTGCCTTCGGGAGACAATCGGAGGCGCACCGCACCGTCGCCCGCAAGCCCCGCGTCCACGACCCGCAGGTCCTGTGGCAGGTCGAGCACGGTGATGAGGCGCTGCCCATTGGCGGGGGAACGGGTTTTGCCATCGAGCGCATTGTCGCGCAGCCACACGGCATGGAACCGGGCCTGGCAGCCGCCCTCCCATACAAGGTGCACAGCCCTCCCGGCCTCTACGATTTCAACCGTTGCAATCGGGTCCATGAAGGCCTCCCCAGTCAGGCGATGGAAGCCGAAGTGGGTCGGCAAGACAAGCGGAAAGACGAGACCGGTCGCCGCCTCAGTCCGATTGCGCGGCGCGCACCGCGGCGCAGCCGATAAGCGCCGGCGTCTCGGTAATGAGGACGTATGTGGGGACCGAGCGGGCGAAGCCGGTCATCCGGCCCTTGGCCTCGAATGCGGCGCGAAACGGGCTCGTTTCGAGTGTGGTAAGATACTTGGGCACGATGCCGCCGGCGATATAGACCCCGCCGCTGGCGTTGACGATGAGGGCGAGGTCGCCGGCCATGCGGCCGAGCCAGGTCAAGAACAGCTCAAAAGCCGCCGCAGCGATGGCATCGTGCCCGGCAAGTGCGGCCTGGGATACGGCTGCTGGGCTGTCGTGAACGGCCGGTTTGCCGCGCGCCGCGGCGAGCGCCCGATAGGTGCGCAAGACGCCTGGCCCCGACAGGACGTCTTCGGCCACCGGCTGATCGACACCGGCGAACAGGTGTGACCACAGTGCAAGCTCAGCTTGCCCGGCCAGCGGCGGGGTGGTGTGCCCGCCCTCGCCGGGCACCACCATCCAGCCGCTGCTGCCGACCGGCACTACCGTTGCCGTGCCGAGCCCGGTGCCAGGTCCCATGACGACGCGCACGCCGCGAGGCTCAGCCTGCCCGCCGCCCACCTGCACGAGATCGTCCGGTCCAAGATAGGCGATCGCCTGGGCGACGGCCTCGAAGTCGTTGATCACGATGACGTCGTCGATCCCAAGGCTGGCGCCGAAACTTGCCCGGTCGAGGATCCACGGGCCGTTGGTGAGCTTGAGCGGGCCCGGGCTGATGTGGCCGGCCCAGGCGATGACCGCGCCGAGCAGCTTCACGTCGCCCGTCTCGGCCAGAAACTGTCTCGCTGCGGCTTCCGGCGACGGATTGTCGGCGGTGAGCGCGATCCTGACCGCCTCGGGCCGCAGTGCGCCTTTCGGCACCAGCCCGAATCGGGCGGTGGTGCCGCCAATGTCGGCCGTGAGCAGAAACTCCATGGCTAGCGTGCTCGCTCGAAATCTGTGTCCGCCACCGGTGAGAACGTCCCTGCGCCTCGTTTGGATGCAACTCAT
>CAYWVA010000228.1:2457-4749 GCA_964461545.1 uncultured Rhizobiaceae bacterium
GCGCCATGGCAGAAAAAACACAAATGGGGAGCATGGACTCCGAAATCATTCTCAAGTCCGAGAGCCTGACCAAGGAGTTCAAGGGCTTTGTCGCTGTCGATGGCGTCGACCTGGCGGTTCGCCGCGGTAGCATTCATGCTTTGATCGGTCCCAATGGCGCCGGCAAGACGACCTGCTTCAATCTTCTGACCAAGTTTCTTCCGCCGACCCGCGGGCGGATCACCTACAACGGGCGCGATATCACCGCCATGAAGCCGGCGGCCATCGCCCGGCTCGGGCTAGTACGCTCGTTCCAGATCTCAGCCGTTTTTCCGCACCTGACGGTGCTCGAGAACGTGCGCATTGCGCTGCAGCGCAAGCGGGGCGAATCCTACGATTTCTGGCGCTCCGAACGG
Organism: uncultured Rhizobiaceae bacterium; assembly: GCA_964461545.1. Lineage (GTDB taxonomy): Bacteria > Pseudomonadota > Alphaproteobacteria > Rhizobiales > Aestuariivirgaceae > CAYWVA01. The sequence continues at coordinate 2,853 of CAYWVA010000228.1, forward strand.
ATGCTCAACCGGTTCAATGTCGAGGCCATCGGGCTTGTGGAGGCGGTCGGTCTCGGCCAGTTTGCCAGCGAGCTTGCAGTCGAACTGCCATACGGGCGCAAGCGGGCGCTGGAGATTGCCACCACGCTTGCCCTGGACCCCGAGATGATGCTGCTCGACGAGCCGATGGCCGGCATGACCGAGGAAGACATTGGCCGTATTTCGGCACTGATCCGCAGCGTGGCCGAGAACCGTACGATCTTGATGGTGGAGCACAATTTGTCGGTGGTGGCGGACCTGTGCCAGTGGATCACCGTGCTGGCACGCGGCAGAATTCTGGCCGAAGGCGATTACGAGACCGTCTCCAAAGATCCGCAGGTGATCGAGGCCTATATCGGGACAGGTCATGGCTGAGGCAACTGAAGCGCACGTCGTTGAAACGTCCCCGTCGGCGCCCACACAGCCACTTCTATCGGTGCGTGACGTCAATGGCTGGTATGGAGAATCGCACGTTTTGCATGGCATCGGTTTCGACGTCATGCCGGGCGAGGTGGTTTGTCTCCTGGGCCGCAACGGCGCCGGCAAGACGACCACGCTCAAGGCGATCATGGGCATTCTGGCCAAACGGACCGGCTCGATCACCTTTGAGGGGGTCGAGACCATCGGATTGCCGTCGCGCGAGATTGCCCGGCGCGGCATCGCCTACTGCCCGGAGGAACGAGGCATTTTCGCCAGTTTGACGGTCGAGGAGAATCTTTTGCTGCCGCCCCAGGTGAGGCCCGGCGGCCTGCCGCTTGACCAGATCTTCGAGCTGTTCCCCAACATCAAGGAGCGCCTGTCGAGCCAGGGCACCAAGCTGTCGGGCGGCGAGCAGCAGATGCTGGCGATCGCCCGAATCTTGCGCACCGGGGCGCGGTTTTTGCTCCTCGACGAGGCGGCCGAGGGGCTTGCTCCGGTGATCGTACAGCAGATTGGCCGCACCATTGCGCGGCTCAAGCAGCAGGGTTTCACCATCCTGCTGGTGGAGCAGAATTTTCGATTCGCGTCGACTATCGCGGACCGGTACTATGTCGTGGACCAGGGGCGCGTGGTCGACATGATCCTTAATCGGGATCTTGATCAGAACATTGACAAGATACACGCCTATCTGGGCGTCTAGTTTCACTTCGACGTTCTCACAAGGGAGGAAGTACATGAGTCTCAAGCACACACTTGTTGCTGCCGTCGCTGTCTTGGCGGTTGCCGGCCAAGCTTATGGCCAGGATGTTTCGATCAAGATCGGGGTCATGAATGATCGCTCCGGGCTTTATGCCGACCTGACCGGCGAAGGATCGGTCGTGGCGGCGCGCATGGCGGCGGAGGATTTTGGCGTCGCGGCCAAGGGCTGGAATGTCGAGTTCGTCTCGGCCGACCATCAGAACAAGCCCGATATCGCCTCGACCATCGCGCGCACCTGGTATGACGAGGATGGCGTGGATGTCATCGTCGACGTGCCGACGTCGTCTGCGGCTCTCGCGGTCAATCAGATCACCCGCGAAAAGAACAAAGTCTTCCTCATCTCCGGGGCCGCGAGTTCGGCGCTGACGGGTGAGCAATGCTCACCCAACACGATCCATTGGACCTACGATACCTGGGCCCTTGCCAACGGCACCGGGCGGGCCATGGTGCAGGCGGGCGGCGACACCTGGTTCTTCCTCACCGCCGACTATGCCTTCGGTCATGCGCTCGAGCAAGACACCGCGGCCGTCGTCGAGGCTACGGGCGGTAAGGTTCTCGGCGTCGTGCGCCATCCCTTCCCAGGCCAGGACTTCTCGTCATTCCTGCTTCAGGCCCAGGCCTCGGGCGCCAAGGTGATCGGGCTCGCCAATGCCGGCGGCGACACCATCAACTCGATCAAGCAGGCGGCCGAGTTCGGCAT
>CAYWVA010000229.1:0-4748 GCA_964461545.1 uncultured Rhizobiaceae bacterium
GAGGCCAGCGAGCTGCTGAACAGCGCCCGACGTGCGCTGAGCACGGCGCTCGCGGTGAGCTCGATGTCGTCGCCCGACAGCCGCCCGTTGAGCCGGGCCTCCAGGACCGGCGATGTGAGCAACACATCATGCAGGCGCACAGCCTCGGGAAAGCTACCGGTCATCCGGCCGACGAGGCGGCTGGGGCCCTCGAGCAGGCGGTCGAGCGCCAAGTTGCCGGTCTGCGGCGAGCGCGTCTGGGCGTCGGCGGTCAGTTCATAATCGCCATCGGCGGGCGTAAAGTGTCCCGACGCCGACACCGCGCCCGTGGTGCTCTCGTAATAGGCAGACTCGACCACGACGCGGCCATCGCCCGGCAGATCCAACGACAGATCGGTGAGAAAATGACCATCGAACAGAGGCGGCAGACTGCTGTCGCTGCCGCGGTCGAAAACGCCGGAGGCGACAATTCTCACCTCGGCGCGCCGATCCGCCGACAGCGGCAGTCCAGTGCCGGAAATCTCCAGTGTGAGATCGCGCCCGGCCGCCCCGGCCGCCGCCAGCGACTCGGCGGTAGCGTTCAATTCCCACTCCGGGGCGTCAGACTGGCCCTGCAAACGGGCCTCGAAGGCAAGCCTCAGAATGTCGGCTGCGCCGATTCGCACCGGACCAGCGTAGGCGGCCCGGCCGGTGACAGAGACCAGCAGGTCGGAGGCCTCGAAGTCGAGCACGCCGTCGGCGGTGACGTCCATGACCTCGGAGCGCAGCATGGCGCTCTCGATGCGGAGAAAGCCGGCTTCCTCGAGAATGACGGCGGCGGCGAGTTCGGAGTGGCCCTCGAGCAGTGGAGCGAAGTCCGGCGGAGCAAGGCGCGCGAAGTCGCCGGCCAGTTGCGCTTCGATCATCGTACCGATATCGGAGCCGGTCAGGCGCGCCGTTCCGGTGATCACCGGAACGGCGTTGAGCATCAGGTTGAGGTCGCCGGACCAGTCCGCCAAGGGTCCCCGGCCGACCAGTCTGAGATCGACCATCGGGTCGTCGGCGAGCGCCAAAAGCCGCTGGACGAGGCCACCGTGACCTTCGGTGAGCACCAGATCGAGGCTGAGTTCGTTAGTCTGGTGCTCGAACAGGATGTTGGCGACCAGACTGCCATCGATGTCGTCAATGCGAGTGGCTGCCAGGTCGAGCTTGACCGCCGGAGGGGCCTGGGAGATGGAACCGGACCCCGACACCCTGAGGCGGGCGCGCCTGCCGGCGACCGGGCCGGCAATGTCCAACTCGTCGATCGACAGGGTGCCGATTTCGGCTGCAATCAGGTTTGCGGCTTCTGCGGGCGCCTCCGCCGGCGGTGGCGCATCGGGCCGGCGCAGCACCGTCACGCGGCCCGCCGTAAGGGCATTGACGCGCAAGGTCGAGGTGAATATCGACAGCGGGCGCCAGTTGAGCCCGAAGTCCTCGATCACCAGCCACTCGCCGCGGCCATCGCGCACCGCCACGCGGCGCGCCGTGACATTGCCGGTGACCCCGATGCCGATGCCTTCGACATCGACCGGCCGGCCTTCGGCCGAGAGCAGCCGCTGGACCAGACTTTCTACATAGCTCCTCTCTCTGTCCCCGGAGTCCTGGGTGTGGACGTGCACCGTGCCGGCGAGAACGGCAACGAGCAGGAGAGCGAGGATGATGGCGAGCCGGCGCATCAGAATGCCTGTCCTATTCCGAGATAGACGGCGAAATCGGGGTCGCGGCTGTTCGGGTTGAGTGGAACCGCGACATCGAGGCGCAGCGGCCCGACCGCGGTATGGTATCGCACCCCGGCACCAATCCCAACCTGGAACGCGTCGATGCCAGAAAATCCAGAAGTCTCCGCCACATAGCCCGCGTCCACAAAGGGTACAATACTCCAGTTTTCGGCCACCCTGAGCCTCATCTCGGCCGAACCCTCCAGGCGCGCACGCCCGCCGGTCAGGCTGCCGTCGTCAAGCCGCGGTCCGATGTTGAGATAGTCATAGCCGCGCACCGAGCCGCCGCCGCCAGCATAGAAGCGACGATGGGCGGGGATGTCGGCAAGCCCGCTGCCGACGATGGTTCCGGCACGGCCGCGAAAGGCGGCCACGAACCGCCGATCGCCAAGCTGGTGGTAAACTCTGGCCTCGCTGTCTGCCTTGAGGAAGGGCGAGCGGCCGTTCAGGTCGACGACCGGCTCGGCGATGAGCCGCACCAACAGTCCGCGGGTTGGATCCAGAACTGAATCGCGGCTGTCGTAATCGGCGATGATCGGCAGCCCGAGCAACGTGAACGTGTCGCGCCCGAAGGCGTCATCGACGATCGAGGACTCCCAGATATAGCCTCCACGCAGGTAGAGGTGCTGGCTCAGCTCGTAGCTCAACAGGCTCTCTTGGAACACGGCGTGGCGGCGATAGGGCTTTGGATCCTCGCGCACCAGCCCGGTGCGCAAATCCAGGGTGAGCAGGGGATGGAGGAATCCCGGTTTGCTGAAGGCCACGACAAAACGGGCATCGAACTCATCGAAGCCGCCCACCAGCAGTCGATCGACTTCGCCTTCGAACCTTAAGGTCTCGGCTTGGCCGAACAGGTTGCGGTGCGCCCAGAAGGCCTCGACCCCGATGCCCTCGGTGCTCGCATAGGTGACGCCTGCACCGATGGTGCGCTGCATGCGCTCCGACACCTCGATGATGACGGGCACGGTGCCGTCCGGTTCCAGCGACTCACCGGTGCGCACGATGACGCTGGCAATGGCCTGGAGTCTCGCCAGGCGCGTGCGGGCCCGCTCCAGGATGTGCGGATGATAGCGGCTGCCCTCGGGGATCACGGCGTGGCGGGCAAGGAAGGCAGGGTCGAGATCCTGGGCGCCGACAATCTCCACCCGTCCCAGCCGGGCTACCGGGCCTGGCGTCAGGCGCAGGCGCACATCGAGCTCGTTGCGGGCATGATCGGCCACCAGGTCGCGCTCGGTCACGGCCACGAAGGGGTGGCCGCGTCCATGCCAGGCCAACTCCAGGGCCCCCTCGGCCGCAACCACGACACCGGAGCGGGCCGGCGCCCCCGGCAGGAGGCCGGCGCTGGCCGCCACGGCGATGGCGTCGGCGGGCGCATCGTGTCCCTCAATGACCACCGACCCGAAGACAAATAACGGGCCGGGGTCTACGGTGATGCGCACCGGCGCCACCTGGCCTTCCGGCGCCAGGATCTCGGTGACGCTGATGTCGTCGAGCGGCCGTCCCGCCAGTTCAATGGCGATGGTTCCGCCATATCGCGCCTCTTCATAGAGGGTGGCGAGAAGCCCTTCGCGGTCATCGCGGGCCCGGGCCAAAAGTCCGACGGTGCCAGACGGCGGCCGGTCCTCGCGACCGATCAGGACGGAGGCCTGCCGGATGCGTTCGACAAGGTCGGTGTCGCTCGACAGGACCACCAGGGTCACTGAGTAGGGCACCGGATCGATGGTGACCTCATCGGCCGGCCGCTCACCCCACAGGTGAATCCCGAACAGTTCGAACGCCGCCGCGTTTCCCGCCGGCAGCCACGAACCAGCGATCGCCACGAATGCAACCGCTACCAGCCTCACATAGACCCTGCCGGGCTCGCCTCGCCGCACACGAATGACCCCTCGAGCTTGATCGGGCGGCGGCCCGTCCCCCTCCGCCGACACAAGTTCCGCAATCCTACCGGGCTCGCCGAGTCCGGGCAACCTGCAATGACCGGCGTTGGCGATGCAAAACGCATTCGCGTTCGTCCGGAACGCTTGTGGCGGCATTGCTGTTGTCATGCGAACCTCGCAGGATCATTCAGCAAAAGGATTGAGCGATGATGAAAGCGGCGACTGTCCTGGCACTCTTGACCATCATGACAGGCCCGATCCCGGCCGCGGCGCAAGCAGCACCAGACACCGGCATCAAGGTCGACCCGCAGGCCTACCAGGGCCTGTGGTACGAAATCGCGCGCACCCCGGTGCCGTTCCAGCAGCAGTGCGCCGGCGGCGTGACGGCGACTTATGACATCAAATCAGCCGAATCGCTGCGGGTGCTCAATCGCTGCGATCTGGCCGACGGAGAGGTCGCAAGCATCGAGGGGACGGCGCAGGTGCTGAACGAGAGCTTCAACGCACTTGAAGTGGATTTCCCCGACACACCATCCGAGCCGGGCGTGAACTATTTGATCGAAGCGGTTGGACCGATCGACAATGGACGATACGCCTGGGCGGCGGTGCGCAGCCCCGACAACGGCCACGGCTGGATCCTGGCGCGCACGCCACAGCTTGGCGATGGGCCGCAGATCGAGGCGCAGCACGCCCTGGAAGCGGCAGGACTCGATACCAGCCGCCTGGAGACGACTGACCAGCCGCCGCAGAACTACAATCCGGAGGAGGGATAGAAAATTGGACCGGACAGCCGTGGGCCGAGCCCGGCGATGACTCCGGTGCGCTGGCACCGCCCTAACGCCGCCCCCGCTCGCGCTGAACCGCGCCCGCCAGACCCAGCCCCATGCCGGCACAGATGGTCGCGTAGGCGACCAGCGACCACACGAGGCTCGGCTCGCTCAGGCGGACAACCATGGCAAGCAGCAGGGCGAGCCCGGCCAGCATGACGCCTGCGGCGCACAACAGCATTCTCATCGCGTCCCCCGTCTCGGATCGGGGATGGCCGGATCGTGCAGCCAGCAGGCAGAATAATGGTCAGGGCGCGGCTCGAACAGGGGTGGCTCGTCGACATCGCACTTGCCGTCGACGCGATAGGGGCAGCGCGGGTGAAAGC
>CAYWVA010000230.1:0-1499 GCA_964461545.1 uncultured Rhizobiaceae bacterium
GATCGCGCCACACACGCACAGCCAAGTTGCGACCGCGCAGTGCCTGCTGGCCCCCATCCTGCAGGCGCTCAAATATCCGCGCAAGAGTGTCGTCACGATGGCTTCCCGCCGCCTTGATGACCGCATCGCTGGCCAACAGCGCAGTGTCGAGCGTTCGGGTTAGTTCCTGTAACCGGCTGGCCGTGTTCACCGTGTCGCCGATGACAGTGAATGACATGCTGCGTTCGCTGCCGACGTCGCCGACTACCGCCGGTCCATAGTTGAGGCCGATGCCGATGCCGAGAGGCGCCTCTCCAGTTGCGGTGAGCTCCCGGTTCCAATTGTCCAGAGCCGTTAGCATCCCGTCAGCGCACTTGAGGGCCTGGGCAGCATCAAGTTCAGTAGCCATTGGTACTCCGAAAGTCGCCAGAATAGCATCCCCGACATACTTCTCGACGGTCCCCCCGCAGTCGAAGATCTGGGTCGTCATCCGCTCGTGGAACTGCCGCAGCAACATCACAACCAGCTCCGGTGGCATTACTTCGGAAATGCTGGTGAAGCCTACGATGTCAGCAAACAGCACGGCGACGTTCTGCCGCCGGATCGGCCCAAAGGGCTCATCCCGTTCGGCCAGGACATCGACCAGGTTCGGCGAGAAATAGCGCGCTAGGTTGGCCCGCGCCCGTTCCGCCGCCAGTCGTCGTCGATCCATTTCGCGCAGCTTCGCGACATCGTCCAGAGTCTTGCGCATTGTCACCTCGAGATCGACCATGTCGATCGGCTTGGTGACGAAATCAAATGCGCCGCGGTTCATGGCGGTACGAATGTTAGGCATATCGCCGTAGGCGGAGACAATGATCGCTCGCACCGGCGCCTGAAGCTCGCGCAGGCGTGCCAGCAGGGTGAGGCCGTCCATGACGGGCATGTTGATGTCCAACAGCATCAGATCGATGCCGCTGTCCTTCTGCAGCACGCCAAGCGCCTGTTCGCCGTCACGTGCGAAGCAGAACGAGAATTCTCCCGCGCGGATATGCCGGCGGAACTGCTGAGTGATCAGCAGCTCGAAGTCGGCCTCGTCATCGACAACGAGGATTCGGCTTGCGGCGGTCATGTCGGCCGCGGCGAAGGAGTGAACATGTGAAGTCGCTGCTTCAAGTAGTTGAAGTCGACCGGCTTGCTGAGGAAGTCGACCGCCCCCTCTGCGGCGGCCCGGCATCGCCGCTCGTCATCGCCATAGGCGGTGACCATCATGACGGGAAGATGCGGCCATGTCTGCCTGATCTCGTGCAGCAGGTCGAGGCCATCCATACCGGGCATGTTGATGTCTGACAGAATCAGAATCAGCTCTGGCCGAATACCTTCCCTGAGCTGGCGCAGCGCTTGTTCGGCCGAGTCGGCAAAATGAAGTGCATAGGCACCGCTGCGCGTCTCTCGGCGGAACCGCTGACGGAACAGCTCGACGATGTCCGGCTCGTCATCGACGATCAGAATGCTGACCGTCATGACGTCGCTCCCGCCGT
>CAYWVA010000230.1:1599-4671 GCA_964461545.1 uncultured Rhizobiaceae bacterium
CCAAGGCCGGTGCCCTCGCCGGTCGGCTTGGTGGTGAAGAACGGCGTGAAGAGCTCTGCCTGCACCTCCGGCGGCATCCCCACTCCATTATCGCGAATGCTAACCTCCACCCGGTTCCCGAGGTCACGTGTACTCACCCGCAGCGTCGGGCGGTAACCCGGCCCGGTGCCGATTTCGCGCTGACGCATCGCGGTGGCATAGAAACCGTTGCCGAAGAGGTTGAGAAACACCCGCGTGATGTCTTGGGGGACGATCTCGATCGTACCGAGACTGGGGTCGAGGTCGCGCTCCAAGGTGACATTGAAGTTCTGATCCTGTGCGCGAGCGCCGTGGTAGGAGAGATTGAGGGCCTCATCGAGAAGTGCATTGAGATTGACGGTCTGCCGCTCGCTGCTGCCGCCACGCGAGTGCAGCAGCATGCTCTTCACGATTCCGTCTGCACGCCTGCCATGCTCGACGATCTTCGCCAGGTTGCTCGTCAGTGTCGAGATCAGGTCGTCCGCATCCGAGCGCGTCTCCGCTGCCAGCGCCTCGATGGCCGGGCCAAGCACCTCCTTCAACTCAAGCAAAAGCTCCTCAGACAGACCGGCAAAGTTGTTGACGAAGTTCAGCGGGTTCTTGATCTCATGGGCAATGCCTGCAGTGAGTTGGCCAAGCGACGCCATCTTTTCGGCGTGGATCAGGTTGGCTTGGGCCGCCTTCAACTCACGATAGGCCTCCTCCATCGTCCGGCTCGCTTCTGCGGCACGATCTCGGGCTGCCTCAAGCTCTTGTTCGCGCTCCTTGGTTGTGGTGATGTCTGCCCAGATGGTCACCGTCCCGCCTTCCTGCGTGCGGAATTCGCTGACGCGGAGCCATCGTTTGTCAGCCAGCCGTACCTCGCAAGCGCTCGGCGGATTGCGATGCAGCCTCAGGCGCTCGTCAAGCCAAGAGGCAGGATCGCCCTGTGAGGCGTCATAGCGGCCGGTGCGGCCGAAGGCATGGATGTAGTCCTCGAAGGTCGTGCCGACGACGAACAGGTCAGCGGCGTCCAGTAGCTCCTGGCAGCGGCTGTTGAAGATTACCAGCCGGTCTTCGTTGTCCCACAGGGCAAAGCCGTCGGAGATGCTTTCTATGGCATCGGTAAGACGAGCCCGGGCCAGCTCGACCAGTGCCTGTGCCCTTCTTTGCTCTGTGACATCGGCGTAGATCGAAACGAATCCACCGCTTGGCACCGGATTGCGGCGGATCTCCAGGATCCTGCCGTCAGGGCGGGTGCGTTCGTCGATCATGGGCCGGTCAAGTGAGTCCAGGCGACGACCGACCTCGTCCTCGACGTCGCAGGGGCCGAACTCGCCGCGTTCAGCGAGATAGCGGATGAACGTCTCATAGGTGAAATCCGGCCCAAGGCGATCTTCCGGAAGGTCGAGCAGCTCGCGGAAGTGCTGGTTCCAGGCCACCATATGCCGGTCGCGGTCAAACATCACCACACCGTGGCCCATGTTATCGAAGGTCACACGCAGCACGGAACTGCGCCGCTCAAGCTCGCGTGTCCGCTCCTCGACAATCTGCTCCAGCCGCGCTGCCGTCTCCTTGCGCTCCTCGAGCAGTCGCTCCAGCTCGATGGCATTGTGGCGAAAGATCTCGACCGCGCGGGCCATCGCTGCAATCTCATCGACACCACGGGTTGGGACCGCGGCGTGCAGGCGGCCGTCGGCGATGGCAAGCATGCCGTCGCTGAGCGCTGTCAGGCGACGGACAATGTTGCGGCCGACATACAGCCAGACAATCAGGACGGAGGTCAACAGACTCAGCGCCACGACGATAACGAGGGCTTGGGTGCTAAGGCGTTGCACCGACAGCGCATCGCGAGTCGCCCCTGCGATGTCCCGCTTGGCTGCGCTCGCCAGTTGGTCGATCGCGGCGGCGAGCTGAGCCGAGAGGGCGGCATTTTCGGCAAGCCGATCTTCTCCCTCATCGACCAGAACGAGTTCCCGCCTGCGAGCATCGAACATGGCGCTCGGTCCTTCGACGAACTCTCGCAACTTCGCCACCTGCTCCAAGAATAGCGAACGTAGTCTGGGGTCGAGGTCAGCTGCTGTCGCCTCCAGGTCTGCCAGTGCCCGATTGAGCTGAAAGGCGAGGACTACAAGGCGCCGGTCCTGCCCAGTGGTCGAGGCTTCGGTCAGCATGTCCACGGCAGCGGAGATCTGCCGCTGGGCGGTCTGCGCCGGCCGCTGCAACTCCACCAGCGAGGCCAGCTGCCCCGCCGCGTCATCGCCGTCCGCTTCGCTTCTCGGATTTATTTCCCGCACGCTACCGATGAGTCGTGAAATCTGACGATCCGTGACCAATAGCCATGGAGCGAGTAGCCGCTGGGTTTCCTCATTTGTGTGGAAGACGTCTCGTAGCAGAGCCCGCACCCGTTCACGACTGTCGAGCCGGCGCGCCACCAGATCCTCCAGCGCCGCGAGATTGGTCATCAGCGACGAAACGATAGGCTCGATCTCCAGGAGCGGTAGAACGTCGGTTCGGTCATGCTCCAGCTCGCGCAGCCTGGCATGCAGACGGTCGACTTCTGCCCCGAGCTCGGCCTTGACTTCATCCCGTCTCTCCCCGTCGGAGGCCGCGAGCAGAGCGGGAGCTGCAGCGATGATCCGCTCGGCGGAGCGTGAGAGCTCAAGGGCGGTAAGGGTAGGCGCGACCCGCGCGTCGACCAGGTTGATCCGATTTCCGACCACGTGGAAGGCGTAAATCCCGGCAGCGGCCGCCAGCACGGCAAAGGCGCTTATGCCAATGAACGCAAGCAGCAGCCGCGCCCGGACGCCGAGCATCCAAGCCCCGATCGGTCGGCCCTTTGCCTTCCTGACGTCTGCTGCTGACACAGCTACCGGCACTTCGAAGCCCCTCCATATCAGCCTGTCTCACCATACCACACCGCCCACAAAGTATTTCTGGAAAACGGTTGCCCATGGGATGATGCTCGGCAATACTTGCCGGCACGGAGCGCGAGCATCGAGAGCACAGGAGGCGGACGCCATGAGACGGCGCGATGTCCTGGCAGGCACGGGCTTGTTTGCCGCCGGTGCAACC
>CAYWVA010000231.1:0-4642 GCA_964461545.1 uncultured Rhizobiaceae bacterium
CCGTTGATGAACCAGTCCGGCAACGGGTGCAGCAAGTAGGGGGCAATCAGAATCATCAATCCGGCGCCAATCACCACCGCATACCAGGGCAGCACTGCCCAGGCGAACGCCATCGCGGCAATCCCGGCGGCGCTCATGACGGCGATCGTCAGCCACAGGATGATCGTGCCTTCGGGGGACGCGAGGGCCGGCTTGCGGTGCTCGCGCGGAAACTGTCCGGCGGCGGTGATGACGAAGGCCGTCACAACCAGCACTGCGGCCATGAACAGAGCGAATTGCGGCCAGGGCGGCAGCTCCACCTGCATGTTGCCTGCCATGCGCTTTGAGGCTTGACGCTGCGACGCCATGCCAATAGCCATCATATACGACTAATACATCAGGCGGATGGCAAATGGGCAAGGGGGCGTCACGGTCATGACCCAAAAACCTCAGCGCCAGCGGCGCACGATCGGCGAAATCCTGGCCTCCAAGCGGACGGGCGAGAAGATGGTCTACATGTCCGTGCCCGACTACACCGCCGCCAAATGGGCCGAGATGGCCGGGGTCGACGTCGCGGTGGTCGGGGACAGCCTGGCGATGATCGCCCATGGCCATCCGAACACCATCCCGGCCACCATGGACATGATGGTCATGCATGCCCAGGCGGTGCGACGGGGGGCGCCAGACACCTTCGTTCTCGGCTGCATGCCTTACCAGAGCTACAACACGGTGGAGCGGGCGCTTCTCAACGCCACCAGGTTCATGCAGGAGGCGGCCTCGGACGCGGTCAAGCCGCAGGGCGGCAAGAGCCAGGTTCACATCCTCAAGGCACTGGTCGACGCCGGCATCCCGACAGCCTCCCACATCGGCCTGACGCCGCACACGGTTGCCATGTTCGGCGGCTTCAAGATCCAGGGGCGCACTGCCGACTCGGCGATGAAGATCCTTGAAGACGCCTTGGCCATCCAGGATGCCGGCTGCTTCATGCTGGAATTCGAGGCGGTCCCCGGCAAGATCGCCGCGCTCATCTCCCAGCAGCTCGAGATCCCAACCATCGGCATCGGCGCCGGCGCCGGGACCGACGGCCAGATCCTGTTGTGCCACGACCTGCTCGGTGTATTCACCGACTTCAAGCCGAAGTTCACCAAACGCTATGCCAAGCTGACGGAGATGGCGGTCGACGGCATCGAACAGTACATTCGCGAGGTCAAGCAGGGGCTGTTTCCCGATGAGGACCATACCTATGGCGTCGATGAGGCGGAGCTCGAGAGGTTCGCGACCCTGGTGGAGAAGCGCAAACAGATCTAGCCGTGCTCGCCGCAGCTGGGCAGCGTCATGACAAGCCCGCAGCAGCCACAAACGAGCCTGCCCGAGGCCGAAGGTTCGCGCAGTCTCACCGACCAAGCCTATCGCAGGATCGAGGAACTGATCGTCACGCTTCGTCTGCAACCTGGCGAGGTCCTGTCGGAGTCGGCGCTGTCAGCGATGCTGGGGATCGGCCGCACACCGATCCGGGAAGCGATCCAGCGCCTGGCGGGCGAGGGACTGGTCACGGTTTTGCCGCGCAAGGGCCTGCTCGTCTCCGACATCAATCCGCGCCGGCAGCTCCTGCTTTTGGAACTGCGCCGCGAGATCGAACGCCTGCTGGCGAGCAAGGCGGCGGTGCGCCAGACGGCAGACGAGCGCGCCGAGTTTCTCAGGATTGCCGCCGGCATGGAAGCCGGCGCCGAGCGCCAGGACGACATCAGCTTCATGCGTCTCGACAGCGCGCTCAACCGGCTGATCGCCCAGGCTGGCCACAACGAGTATGCGGCGCGCGCCATGCGCTCGCTCCAGGGCCTGTCGCGCCGCTTCTGGTACATGCACTATCGCGAGGCCGCTGACCTGCCGCTGTGTGCGCGGTTGCACGCTGAGCAGGCGCGGTCAATCGCGCTCGGCGATCCGCAGCGTGCGGCAGCGGCAACCGACCGGCTGATGGACTATGTCGAGACCTTCACCCGGGCGACGGTCGGCGAGCTGAAATAGTCTCTGCCCTCCTGTCCGGTCCGGCGGGCGGTCGCTTCCTTGTCGCGCGGGGCGTTTTCTCTCTTTACAGGGGCAATCGTGCTGGGTAGCATATTTCTGATATATCAAGATAAAAGGGAGGGATCCGGGGGTGAAGGTCTATGAGGGACGCCGAACCATGGACGGTCTGGAAGTGACTGTCGAGGGCGCCCCTCTGCCTGAGCATTATCAAGTCAAGCAATTCACCCCATTCGGATTCGAATGGACGTATGAGGGCGCAGAGCCACGCCAGCTCGCTCTCGCCTTGCTCGTGGACCATCTCGGCGACCAGGATCGCGCCCTGGCGCTCAGCGAGCCGTTCATGAAGAGCGTCGTTGCCAATCTCGACAACGACTGGACGCTGACCAGCGAAGACATTGACGCCGCACTCCACAAGATCGACGCAGACATGCCATCGAGTGGACGGGCGGTCTGAGTTTGCCTGCCGAGAGCCGCGGCGTCTCGGCCAACCAAGGAGCTAAAGGGAGGAGCCATGCCAGCAACCAGCCATCGCCTTCGTCACCCATCCGATCTCTGAGCCTGTCTACGCCGAGGCTGCTCAGGGCGACTTTTGCTTCCGGTCATGTGAGACGGCCAACCAGCCTGGAGTGCAGGACACGCCATGCCGAATGGTGCCGGCACAAACGCTCGCCCCTCTTGGTGAGCGAACAATTTCAATGCGGAAACGCGGACAACCAAGGGAGAAGAGAATGTCCAGACTGACCCGACTGCTTTTGCTGCTGGCCGTTTGCGGCGCGGTGGCCCTGATGTCTTTGGAAAGGCAGGCCAAGGCCCAGGAAGAGACCTACCAACTGCGAATGGCAACCTCATGGGCGAGCGGTCCGCTGTGGGATCTGGGGGCGCAGGCGTTTGCCCAGCGTATCGACATGCTGTCTAACGGCCGCATCAAGGTCGAGGTGTTCCCCGGCGGTGCCATCGGCGAGCCACTGCGGGTCACCGACAGCGTGCGGCGCGGGGTGGCTGACTTAGGCCACACCTGGTCGGGCTACGACTGGGGCCGCGACACCACGACTGTCGCATTGGGAGGTTTCGCCGGCACGATGGATTCCGAGCGCATGCTGCACTGGCTCTACGAGGGCGGCGGCACTCAGCTGTGGCGCGAGTTCCGTGAGGATCAGTTCGGCGTCGTCGCCATGCCGTTGTATTTCCGTACCATGGAGACCTTCCTGCACTCGCGTGTCCCGATCTCGTCGCTTGAGGACCTTAGGGGCGTGAAGATCCGCACCGCGGGAGCCTGGCTTGAGATGCTGGAAGTGCTCGGAGCGGCGCCGGTCACCACCGCCGGGGCCGAAATCTATCCCATGCTCGAGCGCGGCGTGATCGATGCCACCGAATGGGGATCACCCTGGGAGGACACCTTTCCGAAGTTCTATGAGGTCACCGATCACGTGATCATTCCCGGCGTCCACCAGCCGACGGCTCCGTTCGAGCTGCAGATCAACTCGCAGGTGTGGGAGCGTTTTTCTGACAGCGACAAGGCGCTCATCGAGCTGACCGCCAAGCTGGTCACGCTGGAGAGCTGGCTGACCGTCGGCCACAACGATGCCGGGGCCATGCAGTTCTACGCCGACGAAGGCCAGAACATCGTCGAACTGGAAGTCGATGTGCAAAAGCGGGTGCGCGAACTTGGCTTCGAGTTCGCCGAGCGCCAGTCGGCGGAGAACGAGTGGTTCAAGCGAGTCTGGGATTCCCAGCGCGACTATGAGCGGCTGTGGAAGAACGCTGAGCGCTACCGTTATCCGGCCGCCGAACTGCGCAGCCTCGGTCTGGAGGACTGACATTGGAGGGCGACGGGTTGCCGTCGCCCTCACCCCAAGCATCAGCGGTCGGCTACTCCTGTGAACGCCTGCCAGGCGCAAACGACCGGCCGACCTGGAGTTGCCAATGCTCATCACCGCGGCGCGCCTTCTGGAGCGCATATCGCTTGGCTCCGGCGTCATTGCCGCGATGCTCATCGGCCCGCTCGTGGTGGCCACCTGCATCGAGGTGTTCTCTCGCTACGTCCTGGGCCGACCCACCATCTGGGCCTACGAAGTCGCCTATATGGGGATGGGCGCGCATTTCCTCCTAGGCGGTGCCTATACGCTGATGATCGGCGCTCACGTCAGGATCGATCTTATCTATGGCCTGTATCCGCAACGTCTGAAGGCGGCTCTCGACTTGGCGGGTTACGCACTCCTCATGCTGCCCTTTTGCATCTGGCTCGGATACGGCCTGTGGGGGTACTTCCTGGAGGCATACCACTGGGGCGAGCGCTCCGGCGCCTCGGCCTGGAACCCGGTCATCTGGCCGTTTCGCCTTGTCCTGTTCGCCGGCATTGCGTTGCTCGGCATCCAGGTTCTGGCCGAGATCCTGCGCTGCCTTGCGGTGCTGTTCGGCGCCAGCGCCTCGCTCGATGAGCGCCGGCCGGTCCGGCAGTAACCGCCATGGACTACTTGCCCCTGGCGATGTTTCCGGCGCTGTTCGCGCTCATCCTTCTCGGCTTTCCCATTGCATTTTCGCTTATCGGCGTGGCGCTCGCCTTCGGCTACTTCACCTATCAGGACGTCTACGTCTATCAGCTGATCGGCCGCGTCGAGAGCATATCCAGCAACTTCAT
>CAYWVA010000232.1:0-4628 GCA_964461545.1 uncultured Rhizobiaceae bacterium
AGGAGCTTGCGGCCATCGCCTCGACAGGGCGCGACCGCATCCGCTGCTACCGGCCGCTCAAGGTGGCTCTCGTCTCGACCGGTGACGAGATCGTGCGCCCCGGCGGGCCGCTCAGCCACGGCCAGGTCTACGATTCCAACCATGTGCTGCTGCTCGGCCTGCTGCAAACCGTGGCCGCCGAGGCAGTGGACTTCGGCATCCTCCCAGACAATGCCGGGGCGGTCCGCCAGGCGGTCAGCCGGGCGGCGGTGGAGTGCAACGTCGTCCTGTCGACCGGCGGGGCGAGCCGTGGGGAGGCCGATTACATCGTTAAGACTATCCAGGACCTGGGCACGCTCCATGCCTGGCAGATCGCCGTCAAGCCGGGTCGGCCGCTGGCCCTGGGCCAGATCGGCGATTGCGTGTTCTTCGGCCTGCCCGGCAATCCGGTGGCGGTATTCGTAACGTTCCTGCTCTATGCCCGGCCGTTGCTGGCCAGGCTTCAGGGGCTCCAGTGGCACGAGCCGCGGCGCTTCCCACTGCCGGCAGGCTTTGCCATGCCGAAAAAGAAGCTCGACCGGCGTGAGTTCTGGCGCGGCTGGATCGAGGAGCAAGGCGGCCGGCCGGTGCTCAGAAAATTCGCCCGCGACGGCTCGGCGCTGATTTCGGGCCTGCGTCGGGCGGAGGGCCTGATCGAGGTCGCCGAGGAGGTGAGCGAAGTGAAGCCCGGCGACATCTTGGGCTTCATCCCGTTTACCGAGTTCGGCCTGCCGCCCCGGTAAATCGCTCTTCCTTGTCATGCCCGCGCTTCACCTAGTCCAACAAGAACGAACCGGACAGCCGTGCGTCAGGCGCCGGCGTGCCAATTCGGGCTGTCGGTCATCAACAGGATTGGCATAAGGCCCCATGCATCCGGCGATTTCCATTATCGGTTTCACTGTCGCGTCAGGAGCAGGCTACGGACTGCTCGCCCTTGCCATGCCGGCAGCTATCCTCGGACTCCTGCCGGACGAGCGCCTGTTGGCCTTTGTTGTCATGATGGTTGGCGTCGGCCTGGTTGGCGCCGGGCTGGTATCGTCCACTTTTCATCTCGGCCATCCTGAACGGGCTTGGCGGGCGCTGTCACAGTGGCGCACCTCGTGGCTGTCGCGCGAGGGCCTGACTGCGGTTCTCACCTTCGCGCCGCTGGCGGTCTTCGGTATCGGCTGGGTGTTCCTCGGCCGCACGCAAGGCGGGTGGGCGGCAGCCGGCGTGCTGGCGGTCGTCGGCGCCGTCGTATCGGTGGGCTGCACGGCGATGATCTATGCCAGCCTCAAGCCGATCCGCGCCTGGCATACGCCGTGGACGGTGGCCAACTACTATCTCATGGCGCTGGCAAGCGGCGCTCTGCTGCTGGCAGTGCTCCTGCACGTCTTTTCCGCGCCTTCGCTGTGGTTTGACCTGCTGGCGCTCGCCGCGCTAACCGCGGCATGGGCGGCCAAGCTGCTGTACTGGCGCGACATCCACTCCGCTCCGGCTGGCAGTACGCCAGAATCGGCGACCGGACTGGGCTTTCTCGGCCGGGTGCGCGAGATCGTGCCGCCGCACACCGAAGAGAATTATTTGCTCAAGGAGATGGGTTACCGGGTGGCGCGCAAGCACGCCGCAAGACTTCGCCGACTGGCGCTCGGGACCGGGCTGGCGATGCCCGGCGCACTGATCGTTCTCGCCTGGCTGGTGGGTGGGGCGACCGCGACTGGCCTTGTCGTGCTCGGTGTGGTCGCCGCCGCTACCGGTATCCTGATTGAGCGCTGGCTGTTCTTCGCCGAGGCCAAGCACACCGTCGTGCTGTACTACTAGTGCGACAGGCGGTGAATCGTGCCATCGCAACCGCCGGGCGCAAACGTCAGCCGGTGGTGGCCTGGTTCGGAAGCATACAGCCGGCGATGGCGCGCGCAAGTTCGGTTTGCCCGAACGGCTTGTCGAGCCTTGGCACGTTGGGATCGGCTCCTTGCGGAAGTTCGGCATAGCCGGTGGCCAGAATTATCGGCAGGTACGGCCAGTCGGCCCTGACCGACTCAATCAGCTGGGCTCCGGTCATGTGCGGCATTGCCTGATCCGTAATGACCAGATCGATGCCGCTTTCACGCCGCAGGATGTCGAGCGCCTCACGTCCCGAAGACGCCTCCAGGACCGAGTGCCCCAGGTCTTCCAGCATCGCGGCGGTGTTCATCAGGACGAGGCCGTCATCCTCCACGACAAGCACGACGAGCGGGCGCATGCTGCCTGCAAGCTCTTGTCCGGCTGGGAGGCGGCCACGACGGTGAACAGATGTCTGTTCCGCCATCGCCACGGGAAGCCACAGCTCGGCTGTCGTGCCTTTGCCTTCCTCGCTTTTCAGATAGAGCCTTCCGCCCAGTTGCTCCATTACGCCATGAACCGCAGACAGGCCGAGGCCCGTACCCTTTCCCACCCCCTTGGTCGTAAAGAACGGCTCCATGGCGCGCTCCAGAGTCGCCTTATCCATGCCCACACCAGCGTCCGTCACCGTCAGACAGACCTGGCGCCCGGGCTTGAGGTGAGGCCCGTGGCGTGGACCGACGGTCTCCTCCCGGGCCGCGATGATGATGGGGCCGCCTTCCGGCATCGCATCGCGGGCATTCACGGCGAGGTTGAGCAGAGCCAATTCCAGCTGGTTGGCATCAGCAAGAATTAGGGGAAGGGACGAAGGAAAATGCGTATGAATTGGGTGGGCGGCCCCGAGCGAGCGTTGCAGAAAGTCAGTTATTCCGTGCACCAGAGCAGCTACGTCCAGCGGTTCCGGGTGAAGCTTCTGGCGCCGTGCGAAGGCCAGCATGCGCTGGGTAAGGGAGGCGCCGCGCTGCGCCCCTTCGACGGCGCTGTCAATCAAGCTCGTGAGCTCGGGATGGTCCGGCAGGCGCTTGCGCATAAGCTCAAGGCTGGCGAGTATCGCCATCAGCAGGTTGTTGAAGTCGTGGGCAATACCGCCGGTTAACTGGCCGATCGCCTCCATTTTCCGTGACTGGAACAGTTGCTCGCGGGCGTCTTCAAGCTCCAGCTGAACTGTCTTCCACTCGGTGATATCGCGGGTGATCTTGGCGAATCCCACCAGGGTTCCGTCGTCGGCCCTGATGGCATGGATGACCACGTTGGCCCAGAATCGGCTGCCGTCCTTGCGGACGCGCCAGCCTTCTCTTTCGAACCGTCCCTCCTTGGCCGCGATTTCCAGAGCATAGTGCGGCTCGCCTTTTTCGCGGTCCTCTTGGGTATAGAACCGGGAGAAGTTTTGACCGATAATCTCGTCCGGCCGATAGCCCTTGACCCTCTGGGCTCCCGAGTTCCAGTTGGTGACCCGGCCTTGCGGATCGAGCATGTAGATGGCGTGATCCGAAACGCCATCTACGAGAAGCCGGAACTGCTCTTCGCTGCGCCTCAGCGCCTCCTCGGCGTTCTTGCGCTCCGTGAGATCGCGCGTGATCTTGGCGAATCCAATGAGCCTGCCCGAGGGCTCGCGGATCGGGTCGATGACGACGTGGGCCCAAAAGTGGCTGCCGTCTTTGCGGACCCGCCAGCCTTCGCTCTCGAACATGCCTTCCCGTTCCGCAGTCTCCAGGGCCCGCTCCGGCAGGGCCAGTCGCCGATCTTCATCACTGTAGAACCGGGAGAAATGGCAACCGATGATTTCCGACGCCTCGTAGCCCTTGAAGCGCTGGGCGCCTGGATTCCAGCTGGTCACGATGCCGTTAGGATCGAGCATATAGATGGCGTAGTCGGTCACCGCCTCAACGAGGAGGCGATAGCGCCTGTCCTCTGACAGGACACTTTCCGAGCCGGCTTCTTTCATACCCTTCACCACCAGCTGCGCCACAACAAGGAAGCGAGCGGCCGACAATCCACCCCACGGACGCACAGTCTCGCCGTGCCAGCCTGTGAGGGATTGTCACCGCCTCCGCGACCCATGGACGGGCAGCGGATCGGGCGCTTTAGGGCAATGCATAGCGAACGCCGCCGCCCTTCGGCAAGCCGGGCGTGGACATGCGCGTTCGTAAGTACGCCGCAACGGGAGCCAATCCATGGATATCGAGACGCTCGCCACGGCCCTTTGCCGATCGGGCCGATACCTGGCAGCTACGCTCCAGGGCGCGAGGCACTCAACGGGTGCGGCGCGGGCCGTGCTCGCCCGCGCCTTGCAGGATGCCAGGACTCTACTGTTTGCGCGGATCGTCGGCCGGATTGACGTAGTTCACTCCGGATGGTCCAATCCCGTGCAGCTGAACGACCGTTTCCTCGCTCGCCCAGGCAAAGTGTGCCATCCCCTCAGGCATGAGCGCAAAGCCGCCCGGCTTGAGCATCTGCCCCTTGCTGTCGTCGAACGTCTCGCCAGTGCCGACGTGGAAGACGCCAGAAATGACGGTGACGTTCTCGTCATTGGGGTGGGTGTGCGGCGCAACCCGGTAGCCACTGGGAAATTTGAGCCGGATGACGTAGGGCCCTTCCTGACCAGGGCTGCCACTGATGACCGCGATCTCGGCGCCGGCAGGCAGGGCCGGGGGCCCGGCCACCCAACCGAGGTCGCCAGGCGAGACGATGGTGTGAGCGCCATGGTCCTGCGCCTGGGCTCCCGCGACAAGCGGCAGCGCCAGCAGTCC
>CAYWVA010000233.1:0-4627 GCA_964461545.1 uncultured Rhizobiaceae bacterium
AACGCCGACATGGTGAGGAACGCCCCGCCCACCGCCATCAGCGCCGAACCGGCGACCACCGCGCCGATGCGCAAGCCATAGACCGACAGGCCCTGGGCATCGACCGAGTCGGGGTTGTCGCCGACGGCGCGCAAGGCGAGGCCGAGGGGCGTACGGTAAAGCACCCAGGCGACGAGCCCGACCATGGCAAAAGCGAGCCAGGTGAGGGCCGTCTGCTGGAAGAAAACGGGCCCGAAGAACGGGATGTCGGAGAGCCCGGGCACATTGAGCGGCCGGAACGGCACGATGCGCGGCGGTGTGGTCACACCCGGCAGCGCGGTGCGATAGATGAAATAGGACGCGCTGGTGGCGAGTAGCGTGATGCCGAGGCCGGAGACATGCTGGGACAGGCCGAGCAGCACGGTGAGCCCGGAATGGAGGAGCCCGAACAGTCCGCCGGCGAGCGCCGCCACCACAACGCCGCCCCACAGCGGCAGGCCGAGCCACACTGCCATCCAGCCGGCCATGGCGCCGGCGGTAAAAATCCCTTCAATGCCGAGATTGAGCACGCCGGTGCGCTCGCAGACGAGCGCGCCCAGCACGCCGAAGATCAACGGCGTGGCGATGCGGATCGCCGCGGCCCAGAAGCTCACCGTGAACAGGATCTCAAGGATGTCCACGGGCTCCATCCTGCTCGGAAGGGAGGCGGCCGATGAAACGGATCCGGTAGCGCACCCCAAACCCGCCGACCAGCACGCACAGAAGCGACATGGCGACCACCAGATCGGCCAGATAGCTCGACACGCCGATGGCGCGGCTCATCGAATCGGCACCAACAAAGATGCTGGCCACGAACAATGCCGCGGCCACGACCCCGAGGGGAGACAGCCCCGCCAGCATGGCAACGACAATGCCGGCATAGCCGAAGCCGGGCGACAGATCGGCGGTGAGATAGCCCTTGAGGCCGGCGACCTCGCCGACCCCGGCGAGGCCCGCAAGGCCGCCGGAAATAAGCGCCACCCGGACCATGGTGGCGGTCACCGGAATGCCGGCATAGCGCGCCGCGGACGCGTTTTCGCCGACGGCGCGGATCTCATAGCCCCACACCGTATGGCGGATCATCACGGCAATGACGACAGCGGCCAACAGACCGATGAGCAGGCCGGAATGGACCCGCATGCGTGGAATCAACGTCGGCAGCACGGCCTCGTCGATGATCGGCGCCGACTGCGGCCAGCCGAGGCTCATCGGGTCCTGCAGCGCGCCTTCCAGCATCATCTGCACGAACAGCAGCATGATGAAGTTGAGCAGCAGGGTGGTGACCACTTCGTCGGCGCCGAAGCGCAGCTTGAGCAGGGCCGGCCCGAGCATCAGCAATGCGCCAGCCAGCGCGCCTGCGGCGATGACGAGCGGCACCATCATCCACGACGGTACGGTGATGGCCCCTGCCCCCACCGCCACCGCGGCCAGCGCCCCGGCATAGAGCTGGCCCTCGGCCCCGATGTTCCACAGCTTGGCGCGGAAGGCCACCGCCGCGGCAAGGCCGGTTAGGATCAGCGGCGTGGTGCGGGTCAGCGTCTCGGTCAAGGCGAAAACCGAGCCATAGGCGCCCTTCACCATCAAGCCGTAGGCGGTGAGGATCGGCGCCCCGGCAAACGCCAGCGGGATGGCCGCCAGCAGCAGCGCAATAACTCCCGCTGCGATGGGCGCCACCACCTGGAGCGCCGGCGACAGCGAGAGGCGCGGCTCGAATCGGATGCCTCGCAGTGGTGGTCGGCCACCGGCACGCGGCGCGGACTGAGAGGCGGGCGCGGCCATTTGCTAGCCGCCGTGTCCTTCGCTCATGCCGCCGCCTCTGCGTCGTGGTGGCCGGCCATCATGAGGCCGAGCACACCGCGGTCCAGCGTCTCTGTCGGCCGGGCTTCAGTGAGGTGGCCGCTGTGCATGACGGCGATGCGGTCGGCCAGGATCATCAGCTCATCGAGGTCTTCCGATATCAGCAGCACGCCGACGCCCGCCTGGCGGGCCTCGAGCAGGCGTCGTTGGATTTCAGTCTGGGCGCCGATGTCGAGGCCGCGCGTAGGCTGGTTGGCGAGCACCAGCCGCGGGTTCCGGTCGAGCACCCGGGCCAGGATCAGCTTCTGGATGTTGCCGCCCGACAGCAGCCGAGACGGCGCGTCGGCGCCCGGGCAGCGCACGTCATAGTCGCGGATCGCCGCCTCGGCGCGGGCACGGATGGCGTCGCGCCGCAAAAAGCCGGCCGTTTGGAAGACCGGCTCGCGGACCTCTTCGATGACGATGTTCTCGGCCACCGTCATGGCGCCGACGATGCCGTCATGGTGGCGATCCTCGGGGATGCGCGCGATACCGGCGCCCGCAAAGGCGCGAGGATCGTGGCGCTTGACCGGGTCACCGTAGAGCCGCATCTCGCCCGATGTCGGCCTGGCGATCCCTGAGACCAGTTGCGCGAGCACCGCCTGACCGTTGCCCGAGACGCCGGCGATGCCGACAATCTCACCTTCGCGCACGGCGAGCGAGACCCGGTGCAGCGAGCTGCGCCCATCGGCGCCGGCCACCACCACATCGCGCAATTCGAGCACAACGGCTCCGGGCATGCGCGGCATGCGGCGACTGACCGGCACGTCGCGCCCCACCATCAGTTCGGCGATGCGCCGACGGTCGACCTCACGCGTCGCCATCTCGCCGACCTTGCGGCCGCCGCGCAGCACGGCGATGCGATCTGAGACTGCCAGCACCTCGCCAAGCTTGTGGGCGATGAAGATGACGCCGAGGCCCTGGGCGGCGAGCATGCGGATGGTTTGGAACAGGCCCTCGGCTTCCTGCGGCGTCAGTACCGCGGTCGGCTCGTCCATCACCAGGATGCGCGCGTCGCGGAAAAGCGCCTTGAGAATCTCGACGCGCTGCTTTTCGCCAACCGCCAGGCGCGATACCTGCACGTCCAGTTCGACCGTGAGGCCCGAACCCTTCATCAACGCTTCGATCTTGCGTCGCGGGGCCGTCGACAGGCGCAAGCGCAACAACGGCTCGGTGCCGAGCACGATGTTCTCAAATCCGGTGAGGTTCTCCGCCAGGGTAAAATGCTGGTGCACCATGCCGATGCCGTGGCTGAGGGCGGCCGCCGGCGAGCCGGGCTCGAGCGTCACGAGGCCGCCGCCTGGGCCCGCCACCAGCACCTCGCCGGCGTCGGCCACATAGTGCCCGAACAGTATGTTCATCAGCGTCGTCTTGCCGGCGCCGTTCTCGCCGACCAGGGCCAGGATCTCGCCGTGCCTGAGCACCAGATCGACTCCGTCGTTGGCGAGCAGCGATCCGAACTGCTTGGTGATGCCACTGAGCGCCAGGACGATGGGAGGTTCGGCGGCGGTGTCGGCAACCTCTTTCATGGATATGCCTTAGAGTTCTATAGAGGGTTGATGGTCATCGGCGATGCGCCGAAGCGCGACGGGACGCCGATAATACAAGTGCCCAAGCGTGTTCACCATGGGGCGCAGCGGTACGCGATCAATCCTGGGGGGAACAGCATGGACAATCAGGTGACCGGCGCCGAAGAGTGGTTCCGGGCAAATCGTGAGAACTGGGACGAGCGCGTCGGTATCCATCTCGCTTCGCAGGTCTACGATGTCTCACGGCTCAAGTCAGGCGCGGGGAGCCTTGACCCTATCGTGGAAAGGCATTTGGGTGAGGTAGCGAATCTAAAGGTCTTGCATCTGCAGTGCCATTTCGGTTGCGACAGCCTGACCCTGGCCCAGCGCGGAGCTATCGTCACCGGGCTGGATTTCTCGGGAGAAGCCATTCGTGCCGCGCGAATGCTGAATGACGAATGCGGCCTGAAGGCGCGTTTCGTCGAGGGCAATGTCTATGATGCGCCCACGCTGATCCCGGAGCCGGCGTCATTCGATCTCGTGTTCGTGACATGGGGCGCCATTTGTTGGCTGCCCGATATCACGGGCTGGGCGAAGGTCGTCGCGACGTTCCTGAAGCCTGGTGGCCGCTTGCTGCTGATCGAAGGTCACCCTTGCATGTCGGTGTTCGACGACCTTGCGCGACAGCCCGATGGCATGCCCGGCTTTCTCGTCCCCTATTTCGGCCGCGAACCCTATGTGGACGACAGCGGCACGACCTATGTGGACCATGCAATCCCGCTGAAAACCCGCAACTATTCCTGGATCCATCCGCTTGGCGATGTGTTGAGCGCACTCCTCGGCCAGGGACTGCTCATCGAGGCATTCGAGGAGCATGACGCGGTGCTCTGGCAGGCCTTCAGCTGCCTGCGCAAGGATGCCGATGGCTTTTATCGCTTTGCCGATCGACCCTGGCTGCCACTGTCCTACAGCCTGATCGCACGCCAGCCGCCCGACCGAAACCAGTTGGAAGGCGGCTGACGACGATCTGGCATTCGTCCTGAGGCAACCTCACATGGTCGACCTCGGCTCGGCGTCGTTGATGTTGACGCGGAACAGGCCGTCGAGGATTTCCTTTTCGCGCTCCTTGACCAACTCCAGCGTCTTGGCATCGACCAGGCTCTCGTCGGCGACGAAACTGCTGCCGCCATAGGCCATGTAGCTGTAGACGCCGTAGTCGGCGGGCTCGAAACGGCCCTCGATCACCGCCTGGATGGCGCGGTCGA
>CAYWVA010000234.1:0-1817 GCA_964461545.1 uncultured Rhizobiaceae bacterium
CTACGATGCCCGGCGCATGATGCCATCGCGCTCAAAAAGCCCGAGATCGCGGACCGGACGATCCTCGGGCAAGCTGAGGACAGCATTGATAAACCTTTGCACCTCCGCTTCGGTCATGCCGCCAGCGCTCAGCAGCCCTCGCGCCTTGATCGTGAGTTCTTCGGCGGTCACTGGATTTTCCGGGTCGCCCCTGGCTTGGCGCCGGACGGCAGTGAAGGTGTGGCCATCTGCCGCCTCGACGGTGACTGCCGCCCCCCACGCCTTCGGATAGGCGGCATCGACCTCAGGCGATAGCACGAGTTCCACTTTTGCCCTATCGCCCGCGATGCGCCCACGTGCTTCGGCATCGAAGCTCGCTTGCACGACCGCGCCTTCGGCAAGGGCCATGGCGACGCAATGCTGCAACGAGAACTTGGCGCTGTAGTAGTCGCGCGGCAGCGGTCGGTCGCACACGTCGAGGGCCGCCTTGTAGGCTTTGACCGTCACCTTGCGGACGGCGGCTCCGGCAAGGACTCGATGAAGCTCGAGCGCCGCGTCGATGGCAGGATGGGTATGGCGACAGCACGGCCATGGCTTGATCGACGTCCTCATCAGCTCCCAGGGCCGTTCGGGTCCGGCGAGGATCGCCTCGGGAACCGGGTCGGGGCAAAGCCCGGCGAAGAACCCCTTGTCGCCCTCAAGGATGCGGTCGGGGCCGGTGAAGCCGTGTTCGGCGAGCCGTGCGGCGAGAACTCCTGACTCCGCTGCCCGCGCCGTATGCAAATGCTTGCTCATCGCCCCCGACTCGAGGAACTGCCACAGGCCGC
The DNA here is from genome assembly GCA_964461545.1 of uncultured Rhizobiaceae bacterium. Lineage (GTDB taxonomy): Bacteria > Pseudomonadota > Alphaproteobacteria > Rhizobiales > Aestuariivirgaceae > CAYWVA01. Next base: position 807 of record CAYWVA010000234.1, read on the forward strand.
TCGACTGGGTGCCGGCATTGCCGAGGGCCCACACCGTCTCGTCTTCGTTCAAACCGATGAGCTCGGCGGCGGCCAACGCCGAGCCGAACGGGCCGCAGGTCGAGGTGCTGTGCCACACCCGGTAGTGCGCCTTGCCGACGGCCATGCCGATGCGGCAACAGGCCTCATATCCGGCAAGCACCGCCTTCAGGAAGGCCCGGCCGCGCAAGTTGTGCTCCTCGGCCATCGCCCAGGCCGCAGGAATGACCACGCAACCAGGGTGGGTGACCGAATAGCGGTGCAGGTCATCCAATTCGAGAATGTGGCACAGCCCGCCGAGATAGAAGGCTCGGCGCGCGGTGTCCGAGGTCGCCGGAGGTGCCACGGCCTTCAGCATGCGGGCCGGCTCCGTCTTCAGGCTGCCGAGGGCGCAGCCCAGCGTATCGAGAACTAGCAGCGTCGCCCGGTCGAGGTCGTTTGGCGTGACCTCCTTGTCTCGGATGATGGCGATGAGGTCCCTGGTCAGGCTCATGTGGGCTAATCCTCCAGTTCAGGGGCCGTTGTGGATCGAAGGTCCGATGGGCGCAAGTGCAATTCCGCCGATGATCCGGCCGAGGCCCTCCAGCGCAATTGACTCCCCGCAAGCGGCGCGCAACACTTCCGGCCATGGGCGTCGACAGTACGCCTCAAGCTAGGGAGGAACGACGGCATGAGGAACACCATTGGCTGGCGTCACGCGACAGCCGGCGCTGCGATACTGGCACTGGGGGCGCTTGTGGCATTTCCAGCCAGCGCCGAGGTCGAATCGCGCGACCCGATCCGGCTCACCTTGCACGACTGGACCGGCCAGTTCATCACCACCCAGATCATGGGCGAGGTTCTCAAGAAGGCGGGCTACAACATCGAATACGTCCAGGCCGACTACATCGCCCAGTTCGCGGGCCTGAAGACCGGCGATCTGCATGTCGCCATGGAGATCTGGGAGACCACAGGGCGCGATGCCATGGACGAGGCGCTGGCCACCGGACAGGT
>CAYWVA010000234.1:1917-4624 GCA_964461545.1 uncultured Rhizobiaceae bacterium
GGAGCAATGGCGCGATCAGCGCCGAAGACCTCGATGCCGCCCGGCTGATCGCGGCGGTGCGCGACGTGACGCTCGAGGTGCACGAGGGCGAGTGTTTCGTCATCATGGGGCTGTCGGGCTCGGGCAAATCGACGCTGGTGCGCTGCATGTCGCGACTCATCGAGCCGACGGCAGGTGAGATCATCTTCAACGACGAGAATTTGCTGCAGGCCAGCGCCGCCCGCATGATCGAAATCCGCCGCCACCAGATGGGCATGGTGTTCCAGCACTTCGCACTGCTGCCGCATTTGACCGTGCTTGGCAACGTCGCCTTTCCGCTCGAGATCCAAGGCGTCGGACGCGCCGCACGCGAGACGCGGGCGCGCCAAATGATCGAGCTTGTCGGCCTGAATGGCCGCGAGGGTAACTTCCCGCGCGAGCTTTCCGGCGGCCAGCAGCAACGGGTCGGCATTGCCCGCTCGCTTGCCGTCGAGCCTGAGCTGTGGTTCCTCGACGAGCCGTTCTCCGCCCTTGATCCGCTGATCCGCCGCGAGATGCAGGACGAGTTCTTGCGTCTGCAGAGTGTTTTGAAGAAGACCATCGTGTTCATCACCCACGATTTCGACGAAGCCATCCGGCTTGCCGACCGAGTCGCCATCATGAAGGACGGCGAGGTGGTGCAAACCGGCACGCCAGAGGACCTGGTGCTGCGCCCCGCCGACGCCTATGTGGCGGAATTCACGCGCAACGTGGTGCGCGCCAAGGTTCTCCAGGCCTCATCGATCATGCACCCGCTGCCGGAGCCGCTTCCTGAAGGCGGCTGGTCGGCAACAGTGGAGGCGGTGGCCAAGGTGGCCGACATTGCCGGCCTTGTCAGCCAGCAGCCGGGACCCATCGCCGTCGTCGATGGCAAGGGCCAGCCGATGGGCATGCTGCATCGCCAGGACGTCATTAAAGTGATGATGGGCGGCTGATCGATGGCCGAGTCCGTCCCCACCCACGGTCTGGCGCTGCCGCAAGCTCAGGGAGCCTCGCGCTTCGCCGCGCTGCGGGCTGGATGGATTGCCGCGCTTGCCATGTTCGCCGTCTTGTGGTTCGGCGCCAGCGACATCGTGCCATGGGCCTTCCACTACCCCCGCGCCTGGCAATGGCCGCTGGCCGGGTGGATCAACGGGTTCATGTCGTGGCTGGTCAACGACGCGGCCATCGGCCCGCTGCGCTTCACCGACCTGACCCGTGCCTTGGCAGGATTGATCGAAGTCCCCTACCGCGCCGTGCTCAGCCTCCTTGCCAGCGGCTTCCTGTCGGGCCGGGGATCGGATGCGGTCCAGATTCTGCCGCCGCTGTCGTGGATCGCGGTGATCGGCATCGTGACCCTACTCGGCCATTATGCCGGGGGCCTGCGCTTGGCGCTGCTCGTCGGCGCCTGCTTTGCGTTCATCGCCGCCTTCGGGCAATGGCAGCCGGCCATGGTGACTCTGGCCTCGATCCTCATAGCGGTACCGCTCGGCGTCGCAGGGGGCCTGCTGCTCGGGCTGGCCGGCTTCCGCTGGCCGGCATTCGAGCGCTCCCTCACGCCCCTCCTCGATCTCATGCAGACCGTGCCGGTGTTTGCCTATCTGGTGCCGATCCTGTTTCTGTTCGGCTTCGGCCCGGTGTCGGCCATTGTCGCCACCATGATTTACGCCATGCCGCCGATGACCCGGATCACCATGCTGACCCTGCGGGGCGTGGCGGCGGAAGTGGTCGATCTCGGGCGCATGGTCGGCTGCTCGCGGCGCCAGATGACGTGGCGGGTCATGGTGCCCTCGGCCATGCCGGGCCTCATGGTGGGCGTCAACCAGGTCATCATGCTGTCGCTCAACATGGTGATCATCGCCTCGATGATCGGGGCCGGCGGCTTGGGCTTTGAGGTGCTCTCGGCGCTGCGCCGGCTCGACATCGGGGCCGGCATCGAGGCAGGCTTTGCCATCGTGGCGCTGGCCATCGCCCTCGACCGCCTGTCGCAAGCCTTCGCCGAGAAGGCCCCGGCTCATCGCCGGCCGGCAGCCGCACCGCTGTGGGCGCGCTACCCCTACACCGCCGCGGCAGGCGCCTTGGTGCTGACGACCGCGCTTGGTGGGCTCGCCTGGGCCGGGTTCCAGAGCTATCCGGGCGCCTGGCACCTGACCACCGGGAGCTTCTGGAGCGATGTTGTCCGCTGGATCAACATCAACTTCTTCGACACCTTGGAAGCCATCAAGACGGCGGTGCTTCTCAACCTTCTCATCCCGTTCAAGCGCTTCCTTATCGACCTGCCATGGCTCGGCGTCGCTGGCCTCGTGGGGCTCGCCGGCTACACCCTCGGCGGGCTGCGCCTGGCGGCCGTGGTCAGCGCGCTGACCGTCTTCATCGCCGCCACCGGCCATTGGGAAAAGGCCATGACCACCGTCTATCTGTGCGGCATTTCGGTGATGTTTGCCTGCCTGATCGGCATTCCCATCGGCATCCTCGCGGCCGGCCGCGACCGGGTCTGGGGCGTCGTGCGGGTGATCATCGACACGCTGCAGACGTTGCCGTCATTCGTCTATCTCATGCCCGCGGTCATGCTGTTCCGGGTCGGCGATTTCACCGCCATGATCGCTGTCATCGCCTATTCCATCGCCCCAGCCATCCGCTACACTGCCCATGGACTGCGCCAGGTCAATCCGCAGCTTGTCGAGGCCGGGATCGCTGCCGGCTGCACGCC
>CAYWVA010000235.1:0-4607 GCA_964461545.1 uncultured Rhizobiaceae bacterium
CCGGCGGCCGCCGGCCCCGATCTCTTTTTGGGGCCGGACGGAGAGCCGCTTTCCTTCCATGCTGCCGCCACCGGCGGCCGTGCCGTCGGCGTACCCGGCCTGGTGTCGCTTTTGTGGGAGGTGCATAGCAACCACGGCGCGCTCGACTGGGAAAGACTCTTCGAGCCGGCATTGCGCCTGGCAGAGACGGGCTTTCCCGTCAGCCAGCGGCTTCATGGCGCCATCACCGGGGCCGAGGACCTCGAGCGCGATGCGATGGCGCGGACGCTCTTTTTTCGCAACCTGCCGGGCTCCGCAACCAGCATAGAACCTGTTGCGGTTGGAGAGACCTTTACAAATCCTGCCTATGCCGACACGCTCAGGCTCATTGCAGCGCAGGGTCCGGCAGCCTTCTATGACGGCGACATTGCCGAGGCCGTGGTCGCCGCAGTGGCCGGGCACCCGGACAACCCCGGGCTGATGACACGCGATGACCTGCGCCAGTTCCGCGCCAAGGCGCGCCCGCCGGTATGCCTCGACTATCGCGGCTACGAGGTGTGCGGCATGCCTCCGCCGACCTCGGGCGGGCTCACGACCCTGATGATCCTGCGCCTGCTCCAGCCCTATGGCATTGGCGCCTTGCGGCCCAATTCGCCGACCGCAATGCATCTCATCGCCCAGGCCTCGCGGCTGGCCTACGCCGATCGCGGTGCCTACATGGCCGACCCCGACTTTGTGGAGGTCCCGAGCCAGGGCCTGCTCGATCCGGCCTATCTCAGGGCCCGGTCGATGGCAATCGATGCCGGCCGCGACATGGGGCAGGCCGTCGCGGGCACCCCGGCGGGAACCGCCGCGTCACCAGCCACCGTTCCGGTTCTGGAGGCCGGCACCAGCCATCTGTCCATCGTCGATGCCCAAGGCAATGCGGTGAGCATGACGACCTCGGTCGAGCGTTCGTTCGGGGCGCGAATCATGGCAGGCGGATTTGTGCTCAACAATCAGCTCACCGATTTTGCCTTCACGCCTGTGCGCGACGGTGAGTTGGTGGCGAACCGGGTCGAAGGCGGCAAGCGTCCGCGCTCGTCGATGGCCCCGACCATGGTGTTCGCTCCCGACGGGGGGCTTTTTGCCGTCTTGGGCTCGCCAGGGGGGTCCCGCATCATCGGCTATGTCGCCCATACGCTGGTGGCCCTCATCGACTGGGAACTGACGATGCAGGACGCCATCGACCTGCCGCGTCTCGTCAACCGCAACGGGGCGACCGAGGCGGAGGCTGGAACGGGGCTTCAGGCCATTGTCCCGACCCTAGAGGCGATGGGCCACGACGTGGAGGTTGAGCCGCTGGTCAGCGGCCTGCACGGCATCCGGATAACCGACGACGGCCTCGACGGCGGCGCCGACCGGCGCCGCGAAGGCGTGGTGATCGCGGTGGAGCGGTAGTGCGCCCGCGGCACGGTATCAGTTTAATTTCTGAGCAGCTTCGACTTTATTCCAGAACCCTTACTGACGGACTTGCAGCCCGTTGTCTTTTGTCCATCAAGCCTTCATTGTCGCGGTCTTATACTGCGGGTCACTCCGGCATGATGGCGAGGCTGAAATGGATCATAGGCGCCACCTAATCCGTCGCAGCGTGGCGGAACTTGTCGCGGTTGAGGGTAATCTGGCGGGAAGGCTTGAGCGAGCGCAGCGAATGTCTCGCCAATACCCCGATGCTCTCGTGGCCATTCAGCATTTCCAGCCGATGGTGCAGGCCCACCGCGACCAGCTTGTCACCTACCTCATGGAGTCCGGCGCGGTCGAACTGGGTGAGGAGATGCCGAACCCCCGATCCACCGCAGGGGAGGCTATTGCGCTCTCCGAGCTATTGCGGGACCTGTGCTTGGCATTTCATCATTGCGCCCTCAGCTACGCGATGCTCTTCGAGTTGGCACTGAGGCTCTACGAACCGCGTCTTAGAGAGATCGCGCCGAAGCATCTGAAAGCGCACGCCGACGCTGCATTATTAACGGCGCGGCTTCTGCCAGGCGTCGTGGCTTGGCAGCTCGATCAGGAAGGCCTTCACTGCGCTTGCATGTGCCCCATGTGCAGCCTCGGTGCGTGCGCCTGCGTGGCGTATGGCACCGATACGCTAACCGCAGCGTGGCGCGACGCAGCTCCGACCGCATCCGAACCACCCGGTTTCGTCCTCCAACCTCCCAAGCCGGGAAGCCAGCTGGCGCGCGCCGGTGTCGAAGGCGGAGAACTGGTCCTTGCGATCGATGATCAACAGGTGTGCGGCTTCGCAGAAATTCAAGCTGCGATCCGCAAGCACGCGCTGGGGGACGAGCTGTGCATCCTGATACAGCGTAATTCGCAATCTCCTCGCGGGCTCAACGTACGGCATGTCAGCGACTATCCTAAGACGTGAGAGGCGGTTTCAGTCGGGGTGAGGCGCCCACGGTGCGAAACCGAGACAAGGCCGCCCCCGCGGCCTCGTTGACTTCAATTGGCCATGTCCGTATAAGCCCAGCGGCCTGAAGCGCAAAGCCATCCGACCTTGCAATGCACGCCTTCCGATCAGCCAGCCGGCGGATCTCGGGGCCAAGCGTTGCGGGGCAAAATTCATTAGCCGGAGATCACCTCGTGAAACGGACTTTTCAGCCAAGCGAGCTCGTTCGTAAGCGGCGCCATGGATTCCGTGCCCGCATGTCCACGGTGGGCGGGCGCCGGGTGATTGCCCGGCGCCGCAGGCGCGGCCGGGCGAAGCTCGCGGCGTAGACCGCCGGGCCGGCGCTGTGACCGGGCTGTCGGCGTACAGCCATGAACTTGATTTTCGTGGGCGCGCGCAGATGCTGCGCCTGAAACGGAGACGGGATTTTCTGGCGGCGGCCCGCGGCGCTTCCACGGGCGCACGGAGCGTGGTCGTGCAGATGCGAGATCGTGGCGATGATGGGCCGCCGCGGGTTGGCTTCACCGTCACCCGCAAGCTCGGGGGCGCGGTTGAGCGCAATCGCATCCGACGGCGTCTCAAGGAGGCGGCACGGCTGGCCCTTCCCGGCCGGATGCGGCCGGGGCGGGATTATGTGTTTATCGGCCGGCCGGAGGCGGCAGTGCGACCATTCGAGCTGTTGATGCGGGACGTGGTCGACGCCGTCAGGCGTGTCGAGACATCTCCCACAAGGAGCGGCGGTCGGGCCAGCGGCGGCGCGGTCCAAAAGACAGGGTCATGACGAACGACAACCGCAATATCATTCTCGCGATCGTGCTGTCGGTCGCCATCATCGTCGCGTGGCAGTACTTCTTTGCCCAGCCGATGATCGAGCAGCAGCGCCAGCAGCAGGAGATGGCCGAGCGCCAGCCGCTCGGGCAGCCGGATGCGCCGGGTGTTGGAGAGCCGCGGCTGCCCGGTGTGCAGGTGCCCGGACAGCTGCAGACGCGCGAAGACGCGATCGCCGCTTCGCCCCGGGTGCGCATCGACACGCCGAGCCTGACCGGCTCGATCAACCTGCGCGGCGGCATGATCGATGATCTGCAGCTGAAGAGGTACCGGGTAACGGTTGACCCCAACAGCCCCATCGTCACGCTTTTGTCGCCGGCCAATGCGCCGGGCGGATTCTTTGCCGATCATGGCTGGACGGCCGCTTCCGGCACCAGGGTGGCGGTGCCGCAGCCCCAGACCGTCTGGTCGGCCCCCCCGGGAACGGTGCTGACGCCCGAGCGGCCCGTCACGTTGACCTGGGATAACGAGGAGGGGCTGATCTTCCGGCGCACCATCTCGGTCGACAGGAATTACCTGTTCACCGTCCGACAGGAAATCATGAACGCCTCCAGGCAGTCGGCGGTCCTGTTCCCATATGCCCGCATCAAGCGCCACGGCATCCCTCATATGGAGAACATCTTCATCGTCCACGAAGGCCTGATCGGCGTCGTCGACGACGCCCTCAAGGAGATCGATTACGGCGACGTCCAGGGTGCCCACGAACCGATGACCTTCGACACGGTTGGCGGCTGGCTCGGCATGACGGACAAATACTGGGCCGCCGCCGTCATCCCCGATCAGGGCACCCCGGTCACCGCCACCTTCCGTCACAACGTCGAAGGCGGTCAGGATGTGTTTCAGACCGACTACATCACCAAGGAACCGGTCTCTGTCGGGCCCGGCTCCACGGTTGCGGCCGAAAGCATGGTGTTTGCCGGCGCCAAGGTGGTCGACACCGTCAACAGCTATGCCGAAAGACACAACATCGTCCTGTTCGACCGGCTGATCGACTGGGGCTGGTTTCCATTCCTTACCCAGCCGCTGTTCTGGCTCCTCAACCACATCCAGAACTGGCTCGGCAATTTCGGCCTCGCCATTCTCGTCACCACCGTTCTGGTGAAGATCTTCTTCTTCCCGCTGGCCAACAAGTCCTATGTGGCGATGAGCCAGATGAAGAAGCTGCAGCCGGAAATGATGAAGATCAAAGAGCGCTTCGGTGACGACCGGATGAAGCAGCAGGAAGCGATGATGGCGCTATACAAGAAGGAGAAGGTCTCTCCCTTGTCGGGCTGCCTGCCCATCGTCGTGCAGATTCCGGTGTTCTTTGCCCTGTATAAGGTGCTCTACGTCACCATCGAGATGCGTCACGCGCCGTTCTACGGCTGGATTC
>CAYWVA010000236.1:0-4594 GCA_964461545.1 uncultured Rhizobiaceae bacterium
TCACATTGGCGTCGCGCGCCTTGCGCGCCAGCTCGTCGGTGGAAAAGTAAAGGTACAGTTCTTGTGCGGCCGCAATGAGCCTGATGTTCATCTCCCGCTTGGTGGCGATGTCCAGTCCGGTGAATTCAGGCCAGGGCTCGGCATTCACGCCGGCGCGACGATCTTGCAATTCCACGAGCCGCAGGCGCGACGCCTCCAGCTCAATGCGCCTTTGCCGCAGCAATTCGTTGAGCTTGCGTCGGCGCCCGAAGGCCAGCAGGCCTTTCGCGCCTTCCAGTTCGGCCCGTACAGCGTTCCGCCTTGAGAGGCGTTCCTCCACCTCGTCCCTGGCCTGCGCCATCTGCTGATCCAGTGCGGCAAGCTGGCGCTGCTTCTCCTGGTTGAAGCGCATCAGCTCTTCCCGCCGTTGCCGCTCTTCATGGCGGCCGCGCAGCTCGTCGGAGATCGCCTGCAGCCGGTCATGGCATACGCGCCAGAGCGCTCGAAGCTGGAAATAGACCAGTGCGGTGTAGCCGGTGCCGGGTTGCGCCAGCAGTTTCTCGATGGCATGGAAGCGTTCCTCGGCGCGCCGCGTAGCGGCTTCCTGGCTGGCGAGCCGTTCCTCCGCAAGCCGCAGTGATTTCTGCAGGTCCGAGAACGCCTGTTTCAACTCGGCTCGGTTGCGAAACAGGTTGAGCAGCCGCTCTTCGTCGCTCTCCTCCTCGCGGGCGGAATCGCTCAGCACGCTTGCGCCGGGCATGGGATGCGGCCACGAAAACGATGGCCGTGATCGTTGCAGTACTCGAGCCACTTGTTCAACATGCTGTTTCTTGCCCAGCGACGGTGCAGTTCGTCGCCCGGGGCCGTATCGAAATGGCGCAGGGCGCGATGCAGATGTTGTCGCCGGCAGGCCATCGCCTCCGCCAACCGGGCGTCCTGGTAGATGCGAATCCTCAGGTCCGGGTCCGCGACCTGGCCCCGATCGTCCTCGAAAAAATACGTGAGCCTGAGGGTCGTCGTGTAGGGACTCCGTTCAATCACCTCGAGGTGCAGGGGCAGGTCCGCCGCGACGCGCGAGAACTGGCGTTCCGGCAGCGCCCTGACATCCTCCAGCAACCAGTGCAGGCGCACGTAATTGCTTTCGTACAGATGCATGAGCGCAGTGAAGCTGCCCGGCTGCGTAGGGCACGGCAGTGTGATGGAACCGTCTGCTATCATGCGCGGCAATATAGCATAGGGAAATACGCGCCCAAGACGCGATGGAGAGCCGGACAATGGCTGTGCGCAGCATCCCTACCAGGCCCTATTCGGACCAGCGCCCCGGCACCGCTGGCTTACGGAAAAAAGTGCGGGTTTTTCGCCAACCCGGCTACCTGGAAAATTTTCTCCAGGCAATATTCGACGCCGCCGGAAATTTCTCGGGCGCCACCCTTGTCGCGGGCGGCGACGGCCGCTTCTGGAACCGGGAAGCCCTTGGCGTGTTATTCCGGATTGCAGCCGGCAACGGCGTGGCGCGAATCATCGTGGGCCGTGGCGGGCTGTTGTCGACGCCGGCCGCCTCGCACCTGATTCGCCTGCATGGTGCCGCGGGAGGATTTCTCCTCACTGCAAGCCACAATCCCGGCGGCCCGGAGGGCGATTTCGGGGTCAAGTTCGACACCGCCAATGGCGGCCAGGCACCCGAGTCACTCACGGAGGCCGTCTGGCGCGCCTCCAGCTCCCTGGCTGCCTACCGGATCGCGGATATTCCGGAGCCGGACCTCGACCGCATCGGCACTCAACAGGCGGGACCGATGCAGATCGAAGTAGTCGACCCGGTGGCGGATTACGCGGCTTTGATGGAGCGGCTGTTCGATTTTCCCGCCATGCGCGCGCTGCTTGGAAGCGGACGCTTCAGGATGCGCTTCGACGGGCTCAATGCGATCACCGGCCCGTACGCCATCGAGATCCTGGAGCGCCGGCTCGGCGCGTCGGCGGGCAGTGTCGTGAACGCCGTTCCACTCAGCGATTTCGGCGGACTCCATCCCGATCCGAATCCGGTCGATGCGGCCCACCTGGTGGAATGGATGAACAGCGACGAAGCGGGTGATCTCGCTGCGGCGTCCGATGGCGATGGCGATCGCAACATGATCGTCGGGCGGGGACTGGTGGTAACACCCGGCGACAGCCTGGCGGTGCTCGCAGAACACGCCCACCGGGTGCCCGGATACTCTGCTGGCCTTGCGGGCGTTGCCAGGTCGATGCCGACCAGCCGCGCGGTCGACCGGGTCGCCGAGTCGCTCGGAATCCCCTGTTACGAGACGCCGACAGGCTGGCGATACTTCTGCAACCTGCTGGACGCGGGCCTTGTCGACCTCTGTGGCGAGGAGAGCTTCGGCACCAGTTCCAGCCATGCGCGGGAGAAAGATGGCCTGTGGGCCGTGTTGTTCTGGCTCAACCTCGTCGCGGTCACCGGGCAATCCGTCAGCGGCCTGGTCGAAGCGCACTGGCTGCGCTTCGGCCGGCACGCATTTGCGCGGCATGACTGGTTCATCCCGGAGGGTGAGCGGGCGGTCAGCGTAATGGCCGGGCTGGAAAACCGACTTCGCAAGCTCGCGGGCACGCGGCTTGCGGGTGCCCTCGTGGAACGCGCCGACAGTTTCACCTATCGCGACCCGGTGGACGGCACGATCTCCGCGGGACAAGGCATCCGCGTCTTTTTGGCGGACGGTTCGCGGATCGTCTATCGGCTGTCGGGTACCGGCACAGAAGGCGCCACGCTGCGGATCTACCTGGAACGCTTCCTCGAGCCATCGGCAGACCATGCCGGAACCGGCCCCGCACTCACTGCGGAACTGGGCCGGGCAGCCGCCGAGCTGGCCCGAATTCGTGAGCTTTCCGGCGTCGACGCACCCTCCGGCATCATCTAGGGCCGCCTAGGAAGGCGCCTCGTCATCGGCGTCCTGCAGGCGATTCAAGAGGCCGGTGCGATCGAGCACAGTACTTGCGATTTCCTCCACCGAGAACTCAGTCGTATCGATGTAACCAATGCCGTAGCGGTTGAATAACGCTTCCGCCGAGCGCAATTCGAAACTCACCTGGCGCGCTGAGGCGTAGTTGCTCTCCGGGCGCCTCTCCTGCCGGATCTGTTGCAGCCTGCTTTGCGAAATGGTCAGTCCGAACAGGCGATCCTTGTACCGCTCGAGCACTCCGGGAAGTTTGCCGCGCTCGAACTCCTCCTCGGTCAATGGATAATTGGCCGCGAAGACGCCATAGCGCAGGGCGATGTAGAGGCAGGTGGGCGTCTTGCCCGTGCGGGACACCCCGATGAGTATCAACTGGGCCTTGCTGTAGTCGCGGGTGCTCGAACCGTCGTCGTGCTCGAGCGCGTAATTCATCGCGTCGATGCGCCGGGTATAGGAACGCCGGTCCGCGACGCCGTGCGCCATGCCCGTCGCATGGCTGGAAGCAATTCCGAGTTCGCGTTCCATCGGACCTATGAAAGCACCGAAGAAATCTAGCACAAGTCCTTGACTTGTTGAGATTATATCCCGCAGATCATCCTGCACCATGGTGGCAAAGACAATCGGCCGCGCGCCTTCCGCCGCGACTGTAAGGTCGATGCGCCGTACGCACTCGTTCGCCTTGTCAGGGGTATTGATAAATGGCACAGTCACGCCGCGAAACTTGAGCCCGTCGAACTGCGTCAGCAGACTGTGCCCAAGAGTCTCGGCCGTGACGCCCGTCTGGTCGGAGACAAAGAAAACGGTTCGATGATTCATTCCCTCACCCGTGAGACGGGGCAGCGCGCATTGTCGTTTCCCCGCGAGGGGAAACTCAAGGGGTCCCAAGGTGGCAAAGTACATTCTCAAGCTCGACGAACTCGGCAAGGACGACATCGACCGCGTCGGCGGCAAGAATGCCTCGCTCGGCGAGATGCTAGCCAACCTGGAGGGCCTGGGCGTCACCGTACCGGATGGTTTTGCAACCACTGCCGAGGCGTACCGGGACTTCATGGCGCAGGAACGCCTCGCCGAGCGGATCAGGGAAGCGCTCGCAGATCTTGACGTGGAAGACGTCAAAAAGCTGGTCGATATCGGTGCGCGGATTCGCGGCTGGATCAAGGAAACCGCCCTGCCGGCCAGGCTGCACGACGAAATTCGCGGCGCCTGGGCCGAGATGGCCGACAGCAACGACATTGCCGTGGCGGTACGCTCTTCCGCAACTGCAGAAGACCTGCCCGAGGCGAGTTTCGCTGGCCAGCAGGAGACTTTCCTGAATGTGCGCGGCATTGAGCAGGTCATCGAGCGCATTCACGACGTGTTCGCTTCATTGTTCAACGACCGCGCCATCGCCTACCGGGTGCATCACGGCTTCGACCATTCGCAAGTTGCGCTTTCGGCAGGTATCCAGCACATGGTACGCAGCGATACGGGCGCCAGCGGCGTGTTGTTCACGCTGGACACGGAATCCGGCTTTCGCGACGTGGTGTTCATCACTGCGTCGTGGGGCCTTGGGGAAATGGTGGTCCAGGGCGCGGTCAATCCCGACGAGTTCTACGTCTTCAAGCCTTCCCTCGTTGCAGGCAAGCGCGCCATCCTGCGCAAGACCATGGGCAGCAAGGCCATCAAGATGG
>CAYWVA010000237.1:0-4566 GCA_964461545.1 uncultured Rhizobiaceae bacterium
TCACCACTCACCAAAGGAGCCCCCATGGACCACGACTTCGAGCCCGCCCCGCGCCGCTGCAGCGATCTCCTCTGCCGCCGCTCCAACCTGTGCCAGCGGCCCAGCGCCAGTGCCTGCCTGACTTCGGCCTCGAACGACCACCTGCGGCGCCAACGCATCGCGGAGAAGCTGCGCCAGTTCCTGCGCGACAACGGCACCGACCCCGACGGACCGCCGCCGCCCAATGCCCTGCCGATCGAGGAGACGCTGAAGATCATCGAGGAAGAGGCCCGCAAACGCCGGGCCAGGCGGGCGGCCACCGTCGGGCGCGCGGGCACCTGACCCGATGATCGGTTTTCCGGCAATCCCCGGCTGCCCGTGGCGCCATTCTCAGGGCCGTGAGCAGGCATGACGCCTGTGTGGGTATGCATCGCGGATGAAACCGCGTTACACAAGCACCTGAACGACAATCCGCAGGCAGGCGCGGGTCGTGCCGAAAGCAAGGAGCACAGCGACAAATGAGTGGCAACGCAAGGATCAACGGCAAACGGCTGTGGCAGTCGCTGATGGACATGGCGGCCATCGGCGCCACCGCCAAGGGGGGCGTGTGCCGCATCGGCCTGAGCGAGGAGGACCGGCAGGCCCGCGACCTGTTCAAAAGCTGGTGCGAGGCAGGCGGCTACAAGGTCCGCGTCGATGTGTTCGGCAACATGTTTGCGCGCCGCCCCGGCCGCGATGCCGACCTGCCGGCGGTGCTCGTGGGCAGCCATCTCGACAGCCAGCCCACCGGCGGCAAATTCGACGGCGCCTATGGGGTGCTGGCGGCACTTGAGGTCCTGCGAAGCTTCGACGATGTCGGAATCGAAACGCTGCGGCCCGTCGAAGTGGTGAACTGGACCAATGAGGAGGGCGCCATATTCAAGCCGATGATCGGTTCGGAAGTGTTCACCGGTGCCATGCCGCTGGCCAGCGGCTATGGAATGCCTGATCCGCAGGGCCGCACGCTCGAAGAGGATTTGCGCGCCATCGGCTATCTCGGCGACACCGGGCTGAAGCCCGATCCGCTGCATTGCTATTTCGAGACCCATATCGAGCAGGGACCGATACTTGAGCGTGAGGGCGCGACTATCGGCGTGGTCACCGCCGGGGCTGGCATCCGCTGGTACGCCCTGGCGCTCACCGGCTTCGAATCCCACGCCGGACCGACCCCGATGGAAGGCCGCCGCGACGCCCTGGTGGGCGCTGCCGAGGTGGTGCTGGCGGTGCGCGACATCGGGCTCAAGCATGACGATGGACGCGGCACCGTGGGGTGTCTGGTGCCCTATCCGGCCTCGCCCAATGTTATTCCCGGCCGCGTCGAACTGACGGTGGATTTCCGCCACGCCTCGGAAGAATCGCTGAGTGCCATGGATGAAGCCCTGCGGGCCGCCGTTGCCGAGATCGCAGCCCGCCACGGCCTCGAAGCCGACCTCAAGCAGACCGTGCACAGCCCGCGCATCCCATTCCATCCCCAGGTCGTAGGCCTGATCCGCGATGCGGCGAAGGATCTGGGCTATGCCCATCGCGACATCGTCTCGGGCGCCGGCCATGATGCCTGCAACATCGCCAAGGTGATCCCGACGGCCATGATGTTCATCCCGTGCGAGAATGGCATCAGCCACAACGAGGCGGAAAATGTTATGCCTGAGGACGCCGAGGCCGGCGGCAACGTGCTGCTGCAGGCGGTACTGCGGGCGGCCAACGACCCTCAGACCCTCAGCACGCCGGCGTGAGCTTTCTAGGAGTGGATTAAGTCATGGCACCAGATCCCCGCTTCCAGCCGGTCGACGCCACCGTGACGCCGCGCTTTGCCGACATCGCGACGTTTCTGCGCACGCCTAGACATGAGCCGAGCCCCGAAGTCGACATTGGCTTCGTAGGCGTGCCATTCGATCTCGGGGTCAACTATCGCACCGGCTGCCGGGAGGGACCGGCGGCGGTGCGCCAGGCCTCGCGGCTGATCCGGCGGGTGCATCCGGTGAGCGGCACGAGGCCTTATGAGCGATGCAACGTCGCTGACCTCGGCGATGCGCCGGTCAACCCGCTCGACAAGGACGACTCGATTGCCAGGATCGAGGCGTTCTTCGCCGGACTTTACGACAAGCGGATCCGGCCGATTGCCATTGGCGGCGATCACACGATCCCCACCCCGATTTTGCGCGGCCTGGTGGCCGGCCGGTCGTCCACCGCACCCGTCGGTCTCCTCCAGGTCGACGCCCATCCCGACACGCTCGACGAACTGTGCGGCACCAAGGTCAACCATGCGACGTTCATGCGCCGCGGCGTCGAGGAAGGGCTGATAGATCCCAATCGGGTTGTCCAGGTGGGCCTGCGCGGCAGCCGCTTCGGCGACGACCTGGCCTACGGACTCGACCAGGGCTTCACCTGCATCACCATCGACGACTACGAAGACATGGGCCGGGGCAGGGCGATCGAGACCATTGCCACGGTGCTGGGCGATGGGCCGGTCTATGTGACCATCGACGTCGACGGCCTCGATCCCGCCTATTGCCCCGGAACCGGCGTGCCCGAAATCGGCGGCCTGAGCCCCCGGGACGTGCAGGTAATGGTGCGCTCGCTGGCCGGCAAACACATCATCGGGGCCGATATCAGCGAAGTGGCGCCGTGCTTCGACCCAACCGGCATCACCGCGGTGACGGCGGCCAACCTCGCCTTCGAACTGCTGTGCGTCATGGCCGAAGGGGTGGCCGCCAAGCGTTGAGGCGGCTCGGCCTTGCACGCTGCAATGATCACGAGCCGCCTAGGAGCTATGTCAACGGCACATGCGGTGCACGCCGGAGTACGCCAGATACAGCCCGGTTGTCGGGTCAAACGAGCGGTACTTGGCGGCGCAGTAGGCATGCCATTCTGCCGTGAACGGTTCCGGTGCCATGGCAGGGACCGCCAGAGCCGCAGCAGTCGTGAGAACGCCCGTTGTCGGCGGAGCTTCCACTGCGACGACCGGCTCAGCCTCGAACGAGCCGCGATAGTTCCTGACCACCACCGGTTCGGCGTCGACCGTCGGCACGGTCACGGCCTCCAGGGGCGGGGGCGGGGCCAATGCGGCCGTCGTTCCGGCGACAATGGTGGCGGGCGCTTCGAGGGCAGCACCGGCCACGGTCGTGCCGGCATGCACGGCAGCGCCGGCCACGGTCAAGGGTGCCGCCAAAGCGGCTCCAGCCAGCCCGAATGGGCCTGCAAACGGACGTGCCGACACGAATGTCGGTCCGCCGGTGATACATTCATTGAAGGCATGCCGGTAGGCTATGTCCCAGCCAGCGAAATGCGGGGCATGGATGGCAGCGTATTCGCGCGCATAGCGATCGCATGGCTCGCCGCCACCGAGTACAACCTGGGCACTGGCCGTGCTGGCGATGCCAGTGGCCATGAGGGCGGCACCGCCGACCCCGAGCAGGAATTTCTTTACGAGAGACATCACTCACCTCCTTGACGTTTGGCGCTTTAACGTCCTCAGAGGCGTTTCGTTTCACCAGAACCAGGGCAGGGCGCCTCAGGCCATCCGCAACTGGGCGCTGAGCGATGCTGCGCCGTCGGCGGCCACCTTGCCCTGGGTGATCAGGTGCTCGACATGGGCGAGTGTCGACAGCGCGGCCGCGCCATGGAGGCTCGAATCGAGATGGGCATAGACTGCCCGAACAACGTCCATCACCGTGCGGTCGCCCAGCCGGATACGCTCCAGGATCGCCGCCTCGCGCATCTGCCGGTGGGCAATGAGGGCGTGCACGAAGCGTTTCGGCGCCCGGCTTGGCGGCCCATGTCCCGGCCAGTACACTTCATCGTCACGGTCGAGCAACAGCCGCAGAGAGGCGAAATAGTCGGCCATATTCCCGTCCGGCGGGGCAACGACGCTGGTCGACCAGGCCATGACGTGATCGCCGGAAAACAGCGCCTTTTCCTGGGCGAGCGCCAGCCCCAGGTGGTCGGAGGTGTGGCCGGGCGTGTGCACGGCCTCGAGCGACCAGTCCTTACCGGTTATGACGTCGCCGTGGCGCAGGCGCCGGTCGGGCTGGAAGCTGAGGTCGAACCCGGCATCGAGGGTCTGGCAGTTTGCGGCCTGAACCCGTGGGTTACGTCCATAGGCAAAGACCGGGGCGGCGGTTATCGCCTTCAGGCGCTGAGCAAGCGAAGAGTGGTCGCGATGGCAATGGGTGACCACGATGTGGCTCACCGTCTCGCCGCTGACCGCCGCAAGGAGCGCCTGGAGATGATCGTCCTCGTCAGGGCCGGGGTCGATGATCGCCACGTCGCCGTGGCCGACGATGTAGCTGACCGTTCCGGTGAACGTATACGGGCTGGGGTTGCGGCACACGATGCGGCGCACCAAGCCGCTCACTGGCTCAGGCGTGCCGTAGGGCACGTCGAAGTTGCGTTCGAAGGCGAGTTCCGTCATGGCGAAATCAGAGGTTGCATTTCCCTCATGGCTGCTTGATATTTCGCTTTTCCTGACCGCGCGCAAGGGTGCCACGCCCGAGCCCGGCACCAAAGGACCGGGATCATGCAGCGTCGTCATTTCCTGCGCGGCCTCGT
>CAYWVA010000238.1:0-4548 GCA_964461545.1 uncultured Rhizobiaceae bacterium
ATGCCGGCTGCGGCGCGCCGGCGGTGGCGATGGAGGACATCACGTTTGAGCAGTGGCAGACGGTGGTGGCGGCCAATCTGACCGGCACGTTCCTGAGCGCGCAGGAAGCAATGCGGATGATGAAGGCGCAGGTTCCACATGGCGGGCGGATCATCAACAACGGCTCGATCTCGGCCTATGCGCCGCGGCCCAACTCGGCGCCCTACACCGCCACCAAGCACGCCGTCACCGGCCTTACCAAGTCGATCTCGCTCGACGGACGGCCCTTCGACATCGTTTGCAGCCAGATCGACATCGGCAATGCCGCAACCGAGATGACCCGCCGCATGGCCGACGGCGTACCCCAGGCCGACGGCTCCATCAGGCCGGAGCGGACCATGGATGTCGAGCATGTGGCCAATGCGATCGTGCACATGGCCAGCCTGCCGCTTGAGGCCAACGTGCAGTTCATGATGGTGATGGACAGCAAGATGCCATTCGTCGGCCGCGGGTAGCAATGAAGGGCCGTCATGCCTGAAAACGACAAGGCGCGCGCCATCGGGCTCAATCACGTCGCACTCGAGGTCGGCGACATCGACGAGGCGCTTGAGTTCTACGGCCGGCTGTTTCACTTCGAGTTGCGCGGCCGGCGCGACACCGCCGCCTTCATCGACCTCGGAGACCAGTTTCTGGCCCTTCAGCAGGGCCGCTCTCAAGGCCCTGACGAGGGTCGCCATTTCGGCCTGGTGGTCGACGACAAGGAGGCGGTCCGCCAAGCGCTGGCGGCTGCCGGCATCGAGCCCCTGCCCGGCCGCTTTCTCGATTTTCTCGACCCATGGGGCAACCGCATCGAGATCGTGGCCTACGACAACATCCAGTTCACAAAAGCGCCAAATGTTTTGCGTGGAATGGGACTGGCGAATCTGTCCAAGAGTGAGAGTGCCGTCGAGGAGCTTGCGGCCAAGAACATGGCGCCGGGCTGACGGCCAGCAGGAGATCAAGTAATGCGTACACCGATTTTCATAGCGGTCCTGGCGGTCCTGTGGGCCGGTCCTGGCGCTGCCCCTGCGTCGGCGAACTTCTCTGCTTGCGTCGGGGGTCTCAAGCAGGCCGCGGTCAAGGCCGGCGTCAGCCGGGCGGTGGCCGCCAAGGCGCTCGACGGCGCCAAGCCCGACGAGCGGGTGCTTCGGCTGTCGAAGGCGCAGCCGGAGTTCAAGATGCCGATCTGGGACTATTTCGGCTTTCTCGTTGACGAACAGCGGGTCACCGATGGGCGCGACATGATGCGCAAGCACGACCGGACCTTGCGCGAGGCCGAGAAGCGCTTTGGCGTCAACCGTCATGTCATCGCGGCGATCTGGGGCGTCGAGTCCGATTACGGCCGCCTCATGGGCGATAACTTCCTGCCCCACGCCCTGGCCACGCTGGTCTGCCAGGGCGGTCGGCGTACGGCGTTCTGGCGCGGCGAGCTGGTGGCGGCGCTCAAGCTCGTCGATCGCGGCGACGTCAAGCTCGACAACCTCTACGGCTCATGGGCCGGCGCCTTCGGCCACACTCAGTTCATCCCGTCGACCTATCAGCGCCTGGCGGTGGATTTCGATGGCGACGGGCGGCGCGACCTCGTCAACTCCATCCCCGACGCACTGGGCTCCACCGCCAACTATCTCAAGCGCGCCGGCTGGCGGCCGGGCGAATCGTGGCTGATCGAGGTCAAGGTCCCGGCCGGCTACAAGGGGCGCACCGGGCGCACCAATCGGGCGGCGCTGTCGACCTGGGCCAAGCGCGGCGTGGTGCGGGCCGACGGAACGCCGCTCTCCGGCAACGCCCAGGCCGGGCTGCTGCTGCCGGCCGGCCCAAGGGGGCCCGGCTTTCTGGTGTTCCGCAACTTCGATGCCATTTATGCCTACAATCATGCCGAGTCCTATGCACTCGCCATCTCGCATCTGGCAGACCGGCTCGCCGGCTATCCGGGATTGCGGACCGCCTGGCCGACCGATGACGCCGGGCTGTCGCGCGCCGAGCGCATCGAGTTGCAGAAAATGCTGCTGTCGCAGGGCTACTATAAGGGCGAGGTCACCGGGCAGATCGGCCCGATCACCCGCGCCGCCATCTCCACCGCCGAGAAGCGCTTCGAGATGAAGCCGACCGGGCGCCCTGGGCAGAAGATCTTTCGGGCCCTGCGCGCCAGCACTTCGCAGTAGGTGCTAATACCCCGACGGCGGGGCCGGCTCAGGCTCGCTCGGCGGCGGCGACACGACCTCTTCTTCGATCGCGACCGGGGTCGGCGCGGGCGAGTCGAGCGCCCCGGCGAACCAGGCAACCACGAGCACGATGACTATGGCAATGGCAAGCCACAGCGCGGCGCCTCTAAAGGTCATGGGGCTCAACATGGCGAGCAAACCTCCTCGTCTGACGCCTGTCTTGACCTAATGTAGGCAATCGGAGGCGCCGTCCAAGGATGAATGAACGCCAAGCGTTGCCGGCTTAAGTCGTCAATCGAACAGGCTTGACACCGATTCTTCCCTCGCCGTGCGCCCGATGGCCTCGCCGATCAACGAAGCGATCGGCAGCACACGGATATTGCGCGATACCCTGATCGCCTCGGTCGCCTGGATCGAATCGGTGATCACCAGCTCCTTCAGGCGCGAGGCGCTGATGCGCGCCACCGCCCCGCCTGACAGCACGCCGTGGGTGATATAGGCCACCACCGCGGTGGCGCCGTGATCGAGGAGCGCATCGGCGGCATTGCACAGCGTGCCGCCGGAATCGACGATGTCGTCGAGCATGATGCAGCACTTGTCGGCGACGTCGCCAAGGATGTTCATGACCTCCGATTCGCCCGGCCGATCGCGGCGCTTGTCGACGATGGCGAGCGGCGCGCCGATGCGCTTGGCGAGCGACCGGGCGCGCACCACGCCGCCGACATCGGGCGACACCACCATGAGATTGCCGAGCTCGTAGCGCCCCTTTATGTCGCGCACCATGGCCGGGGCCGAAAACAAATTGTCGGTGGGAATGTCGAAGAAGCCCTGGATCTGGCCGGCATGGAGGTCAACGGTGAGCACCCGGTCGGCCCCGGCCCGCTCGATCAGGTTGGCCACCAGCTTGGCTGAAATGGGCGTTCGCGGTCCCGGCTTGCGATCCTGGCGGGCATAGCCGAAATAGGGGATCACCGCCGTCACCCGGCGGGCTGATGCCCGCCTGAGCGCATCGATCAGAATGAGCAGCTCCATCAGGTGATCGTTGGCCGGAAACGACGTCGACTGGATGACGAAGGCATCCTCGCCGCGCACGTTTTCCAGCACCTCCACGAAGATCTCCATGTCGGCGAACCGCCTGACCGAGCACCGGGTGAGCGGCATCCCGAGATAGGCGGCAATGGCTTCGGCCAGCGGCCGGTTGGAATTGCCTGCAACGAGCTTCATGGGCTCATAGCCCTCCCCCAAGGCTGCGACTGACCCGCCGCCCCGAGACTATTACCAGCCGGACCAGCCGCTTGCCAGCGGCTAGATGCGCAGGTTAGGTTTCATTTCTGAATTCCTGCCGCACTCGAAGACGAATGCCGAGGGCGTTGGTTCTTGCTGGTTTCGGGCGCCTTCAGACATGCCGCAAACATCCGCACTGATAGGCACGTGGAAGATGGTGTCGTGGCAACGCGAGGTCCTTGCTACTGGCGACCGATCTGATGCGCTTGGCCCTGACCCAATCGGATATGTGAGCTACGGTGCAGACGGCAGGATGTCTGCCTTCGTGGTAAAAAGGGATCGCCAACCGCCAGCTGGTGCGGTGCCGACCGATGAGGAGAAGCTGCGTCTCTTCGACACTATGCTCGCCTACGCGGGGACATATACCCTGATGGAGGACAAGGTCATCCATCATCTCGACGCATCCTGGAACGAGCGTTGGACGGGTACGGATCAGGTTCGATTCTACAAGCTGGACGGCGACACTCTGACCATCGACAGTGCACCGGCGAAGGACCCGCACACAGGGGAAGAGGTCATCCACCGAATAGCCTTCCGGAAGCTCTGACGGTCAGGTTTGTCGCGCGGGGACGATGCCGGCTGTCAGACCTCAGAACCGCAGCGCCTTGGCCTGGCGGACATGGGGCAGCGACTGCACCGCTTGCAGGACCTTCGGCGGGATCGGCTCGTCGATCTCGACCAGCGAGATGGCGTCGCCACCGCGCGACTGGCGCCCGAGATGAAACGTGGCGATGTTGACGCCGGCATTGCCGAGCGTCAGGCCAAGGGCGCCGATGAAGCCCGGCTTGTCGTCGTTGGTGACGTAGAGCATGTGGGCCCCGAGCTCGGCTTCCATGTTGATGCCCTTGATCTGGATGATGCGCGGCTTGCCGTCAGAAAACACCGTTCCGGCCACCGAACGCTCCTGGCGCTCGGTCCTCACCGTCAGGCGCACATAGGACTCGTACGTCCCGCGGTGGGTCTGGAGCACCTCATCGACCTTCATGCCGCGCTCGCGCGCCACCACCGGGGCCGACACCATGTTGACCTCACCCAGCATCGGCCGCAGCAGCCCGGCGAGCAGCGCCGAGGTCAGGGCGCGCAC
>CAYWVA010000239.1:0-4544 GCA_964461545.1 uncultured Rhizobiaceae bacterium
CCGAGGTCGGTGTCAAGGGCGTCACGGTCACCGAGGTCAAGGGTTTCGGCCGGCAACGCGGTCACACCGAACTGTACCGGGGCGCCGAATACGTCGTGGACTTCCTGCCGAAGATGAAAGTCGAGATCGCGATCGACGACGATCTCCTCGAGCAGGTGATCGAAGTCCTGAGCAATACCGCGCGGACCGGAAAGATCGGCGACGGCAAGATTTTCGTGCTGCCGCTGGAACAAGTCATCCGCATCCGCACCGGCGAAACCGGTCCGGAAGCCGTTTGAGCGAGGAGCAAGAGCGTGGAACAACTCACCGAACTCAGCTATGCGCTGGACACCTTTTACTTCCTCATTTCCGGGGCCTTCGTCATGTGGATGGCGGCCGGCTTCACGATGCTCGAAGCGGGCCTGGTACGCGCCAAGAACACCGCGGAAATCCTGACCAAGAACGTCGGCCTCTACTCGATTGCCTGCCTCATGTACATGGCCTGTGGTTACGGCATCATGTACGGCGAGGGTACCGGCATCATTCCCGGTTTCAGCATGCTGGGCGCCGCGGATAACGCGGTCGCCGACGTGGTGGCCGGCGGCGAGGATGCGCCGTACTACTCAAACCTGGCGGACTTCTTTTTCCAGGTTGTGTTCGTCGCGACCGCAATGTCGATCGTCTCCGGCGCGGTTGCTGAACGGATGAAGCTCTGGTCCTTTCTCGCATTCGCCATCGTCATGACAGCTGTGATCTACCCGGTGCAAGGCTATTGGAGCTGGGGTGGGGGCTTCCTCGATGAGCTGGGCTACTCGGACTATGCGGGCTCGGGCATCGTCCACATGGCGGGCGCCGCGGCAGCGCTGGCAGGCGTGATCCTGCTCGGGGCACGCAAGGGCAAATACAGCGCCGGCGGTGCTGTGCATGCCATCCCCGGCGCTAACCTCCCGCTGGCGACGTTGGGCACTTTTATCCTGTGGATGGGGTGGTTCGGCTTCAACGGCGGCTCGGAGCTCAAAGTCTCCGACGTGGAATCGGCAAATGCCGTCGCGCTGGTGTTCACCAACACCAACCTGGCGGCCGCGGCTGGCCTGGTGGCGGCGTTGGTGCTTGCTAAAGCCTGGTTCGGCAAGGCCGACCTGACGATGGCCCTGAACGGCGCGCTCGCCGGGCTGGTGTCCATTACGGCAGATCCGCTCTCTCCGGCACCGCTGCTGGCGATTGTAATTGGCGCGGTCGGTGGCTTGCTGGTGGTGGGTTCCATCGTGATGCTTGACCGCAAGTTACGCATCGACGACCCGGTGGGCGCGATTTCCGTGCACGGCACGGCCGGCATATGGGGCGTGCTTGCGGTGCTGCTTTCGAACGAGGAGGCTACGCTCTCCGGGCAGCTCATCGGACTGGTGGTGATCTTCGCCTGGGTATTCCTCGCGAGCCTGCTGGCCTGGTTCGTGCTCAAGAAGCTGGTCGGCATCCGCGTGTCCGAGCAGGAGGAATACGAGGGCGTCGACCTGCATGAGTGCGGCCTGGAGGCCTATCCGGAGTTCACCAAGTCGAGCGACTGAGCACTGACGTCGCAGCGCGCAGGATGCGCACCCGGCCGGGGGCGGATTTCCGCCCCCGGCCTGCGTTTAATTGGCCTCTACAGCCTTTGCCGTGCAATGCTAGACTCATGCTGATTCGGGAGAACCAACAATGAAAATGGTCTGCGCCATCATCAAGCCTTTCAAGCTGGACGACGTCCGTGAGGCCCTGGCAGACCTCGGGGTACAGGGCATAACTGTGACGGAGGTCAAGGGTTTTGGGCGCCAGAAGGGCCACACTGAATTGTATCGTGGCGCAGAGTACGTGGTGGATTTCCTGCCGAAGGTGAAGCTCGAGCTGGCGGTGCCAGACGAGGCGCTCGAGCGTGTGCTCGAGTCCATCGTCAATACCGCCCGAACAGGCAAGATCGGCGATGGCAAGATCTTCGTCTACGATCTGGAGCAGGCGATCCGGATTCGCACCGGCGAAACCGACGCAAAAGCGCTTTAGGGGGCACTGTATGAAATTGATGTTTCCCGTTCTCCTCTTTTTGGCCCTGGCGGCGGCCCCGGCAAACGCCAACGACGTATTCCGGACCGTGGACGCGCAAGGCCATGTCATCTACAGCGACCGGCCGTTGTCCGCAGATTCGCAACGCGTGAACGTGGTTTCGGCGGCAACCGATCCCGAGCGCGTCGCCGCTGAGGCAGAAGCGCTCAGGACAGCGGAGGCCGAGCGGCGCGCGCGCGCCCCGGAAAGCGGTGACATGGCGGCCGCCCGCGCCGAGCAATCTGCGCTCAGGGCACAGGCCTGTCGCGAGGCTCGCGAGGCAGCGGAGACTTACGAACGGGCGCCGCGGCTGTACGAGGAATTGCCTAACGGCGGACGCCGGTTCCTGACCGACGACGAACTGATCCACATCCGCCAGGGTGCGCGCCAGGCCGTCATCGATTTCTGCGAAGACTAGCTCGAGCGTTCCTCGGGCAGTAACGCCATTGCGTTATACTGCGCGGCTTCCCCAGCTCCACTCTTGGGAGACGCGCGCGGATGAGCGAGGAACAGATCGAGGCCAATCGCCGCCTCTACGGGATCTCCCGCTGGAGTGACGGCTATTTCGACATCGGCCCTCGTGGCCGCCTGGTCGTGCGGCCGTTCCGCAACGGTGTTGAAATCGACCTGGTCGACGTAGTCCGCCGCGCCCGGCTGGCCGGGCTCGCCCCGCCAATCCTGTTCCGCTTTACCGACATACTCCGCGACCGGCTCGACCGGCTTCACAATGCCTTTCGCAAGGCGATGACGGCCCGGGAGTACGGCGGTCGTTACCGGGTGGTGTACCCGATCAAGGTGAACCAGCAGCGCAGTGTCGTCGACACGCTGGTGAATCACGGTGGCGCCCGCGTGGGCATGGAGACCGGCAGCAAGCCGGAACTGATGGCCGTGCTGGGCGTTTCGCCGCCCGGCGGGCTCATCGTCTGCAACGGCTACAAGGACCACGAGTATCTCGAGCTTGCGCTGATCGCCCAGCGGCTGGGGCACGAGGTTTACATCGTCATCGAGAAGCTTTCCGAGCTGGACCGTATTATCCAGCTCGCGGGCGAATTCGAGCTCGAACCGAGGTTAGGCGTGCGGCTGCGGCTCTCCAGCGTGGGAGCCGGCAACTGGCAGGACACCGGCGGTGAGAAATCCAAGTTCGGCCTCACGGCAGGCCAGTTGCTCGAGGCCGCCGCACGCGCCACCCAGGCGGGCATGGGCCACTGCGTCAAGATGCTGCATGTCCATGTCGGCTCACAAGTGCCGAACCTGCGCGACATCCGCCGTGGCCTGACGGAAGCGGCGCGTGTCTATACGGACCTGCGTACTGCCGGGCTCGGCCTCGGCCTGATGGATGTTGGTGGCGGGCTCGGCGTCGACTACGAAGGCACGCGTTCCCGCAGTGCAAACTCCATCAATTACACCATCGAGGATTATGCCCGCACAGTCGTCGACACCATCGCCGAGGTCTGCGAGGCGGCCGACGAGGCGCTCCCGGAAATCCTTTCCGAGTCGGGACGGGCGCTGGTCGCCCAGCATGCAGTGCTGGTCACCAATGTCATCGATACTGACGTGCCGACCGACATCCAGCCTGTCGAGCCGCCCGAGGAAAGCGAAGGCGAAGTGCGCGCATTGTGGGAACAGATTGGTCGGCTCGACGACAGCTCGCCCGAGGAGGTCTATCGCGAGACCCAGCACCTCATGGCCGAACTTCACCAGCGCTACATCAGCGGCGAAATCGACCTGCCGGAGCGCGCCCGGGGCGAGGCCCTGGCGCGGGCCCTGATGCACACCGTCCGCGACCGCCTGCTGACACAGAGCAATCCGCCACGGACGATCCTGGACGAGCTCAAGCAGATCACGGCCGACAAGCTTTTCATCAACATGTCGGTGTTCCAGTCGCTGCCCGATATCTGGGCAATCGACCAGGTCTTCCCGATCCTGCCAGCACAGCGCCTCGACGAGGCGCCGACGCGGCGCGGCGTACTACGCGATCTGACCTGCGACTCCGACGGCCGCGTCGACTTGTACGTCGACGGGGAGGGCATTGAGCACAGCATGCCCGTCCACGCGCTCGGTGCGGACGAGGAATACCTGCTCGCAATCCTGATGGTCGGCGCATACCAGGAAATCCTCGGCGACCTGCACAACTTGTTCGGGGATACGGGCAGTGTGGATGTCTACCTTTCTCCCTCCGGCGAGCCTGTGCTCGGCATGCCGAGAGGCGGCGACAGTGCGGAGCAATTGCTCGCTTACGTACATTTTGCTCCCGACGAGCTGCGCGCCTCCTACGCCCGCAAGATCGCCGCCGCCGGGCTCGACGAGGAAGACCAGAGTTACTTCCTGCGTGCCTTGAGTGAAGGCTTGTCGGGCTATACCTACCTCGAGGACTGATGGAACTGCGCGCCGGATTTATCGGCCTGGGCGCCATGGGTGTGCCGATGGCCCGCAACCTGCACCGCGCGGGGCTGCTCAGCGGGCTCTGGAATCGAACCGCCGCGCGCGCCGCG
>CAYWVA010000240.1:0-4541 GCA_964461545.1 uncultured Rhizobiaceae bacterium
AGACGTCGGCGAACGTCGCGCCTGCCGCAGTCAGGAGCTTCTCCATCTGCTCAAAGAGCGACCGCGTCTGTTCTGCGACATCGGTGCTGACGACCTTCATCTCCGCGTCTACGGGTGCTAGCCCGGAGATGAACAGTAGGTTCCCGAAACGCACTGCGTCCGTGTAGTGGCTTATCGGCGGCATCCCGCCCGCCAGTGAATACTCCTCTCGGTCCGCTTTGGTCATCGACACCCCTTTCGTGAAAAAACTAGGTGCAGAAGAGGATAACTGGATACAAAAATCAAGCATGAAGTTCGGCGACCGCTCGGCCTGCAGCCCGCCGCGCTACTGCCAGCACCGTGGCCGTCCTCGGCAAGGTCCTCAGCGGCCTTGCGGCCGATTCCGGAGGTGGCCCCGGTAACAATGTAGGTGCCCATCCTCGGCCCCCATGTTGTCCGAAACCCCGTAGAGTCCCTATTTTCTGGTTCTGGAAGCGAGAGCATCGCCCTCGCCCTCCTCGCGGCGCGTCAGGTAGTCGATCACGCCCTTGCTGGCACTCCTGACGTGATCGATCATGTAAGCTTCGGCCGCGGCTACGTTGCCGCTGCGAATTAACGCAACGATGTTGTCATGTTCGTAGCCGACCATCTCGGTATGCTGATATACTGAGATGTACATGAGAAGGTAGGGCTGCACGGTGCTGTGGATGCGCTTGATTTGCTTGCGCAGATGCTGGCGGCCCGACACCTCCACGATGTAGTCGTGGAACTCTGCGTGACGCTGGATCCATGCCTTGGGGTCAAGCCGAGCCTTGTTGAGAAACTGGTTGAGGAGCTCCAGCTCACCGAGCCGCTCCTCGTCGAACTCCGGCACCGCGAACCGGATTGCCAGGGCCTCCAGCACCGCGCGGATCTCGAAGATCTCTTCGACTTCGGCGGCTGTCAGCCTGGTCACCACCGCCCGCCGGTTGGGCATGATGGTCACCAAGCCTTCCCCATCAAGCTGTCGCAGCGCCTCGCGCACCGGCATGCGGCTGAGCGAAAGCTCGGCGGCGACCTCCACCGGATTGATCGGCGTTCCTCCTGGGAGCTCCCCGGATAGAATGCGCCGCCTCAGGTGAAGGTAAACGTGCTGCTCGGCAGTCTGGAATGGGATGGTCTCGATCACAGCCAACTTCCTTAGTCCTCCGCAATTCCGCCTTACCGGTATAGAATCGCCGGCAGCCAGGTCGCAATCGGCGGCCACAAAAGCAAGGCAATGAGCATCAGGAGCTGGAGCCCAAGGAACGGCAATATTCCCTGGTACATCTCCGAGGTCGTCATCTCCGGAGGTGACACGCCGCGCAGGTAAAAGATCGACAGGGCAAAGGGCGGCGTCAGATAGGAGATCTGCAGCGCAATGATCATCAACGTCGCGAACCAGATAGGGTCAAACTGCAGCTGCGCCACCACGGGTGTGAACAAGGGAACACAGATCAGCAGGATCCCGATCCAGTCGATGAACATGCCCAGCACGATCACGATCAGCAGCATGATGACGATGATCAGCAGCGGCGCGATGTCCAGCCCGAGAAACAGGCCCTGCACCAAGCCGCCGCCGCCAAGACGGATAAAAAGGCCGGTGAACAGGCTGGCGCCAATGGTGACGATGAAGATCATGCTCGACACCTCGAGTGTCTTCATTGCCGCCTGAAAGATGCGCTTCAAACTCAGCTGACGATAAAGCGCTGCCAGAATAAGCGTCGCGAACGCTCCGACCGCTGCGGCCTCGGTCGGCGCGGCGATGCCCATGATGATAGTGCCGAGCACCGCCCCGATCAGCAACAGCGTCGGCACCGCCGAATAGCCGAACTCCAAGACGCGCTGGCCGACCGTGAACTCCAGATCAGCGCCGGAGAGCGGCGGACCGGCGTGAGGTCTGATCTGGCAATAGATGAGGATCGTCAGAAGGTAGAGCAGCGACAGAAGCAGCCCCGGCACCAGGGTGGAAGCGAACAGCTGGCCCACCGACAGGCCCGCCATCGGTCCGTACATGATGATCAGAATCGAGGGCGGGATCAGTATGCCGAGCGTGCCGGCGGCGCAAACGGTTCCAGCGACAAGGCGCCGATCGTAAAGGTAGCCGAGCATTGCTGGCAGCGCGACCACGCCGAGCGTCACCACTGATGCGCCGACGACCCCGGTCGCGGCGGCAAACATGGTCCCGGTGGCCACGGTGGCCAGCGCCAGACCGCCGGGCAGCCGGCCCATGATGAGCCGTAGCGCCCGATACATGCGCACCGCGATCCCCGTGCTCTCCAGCATATAGCCCATGAACACAAACAGCGGAATCGCGAGCAGAACATAGTCCTGCAGCAGGGTGAAGACGCGAAACACGAACATGTTTGCGCCGCCTGGCCCATAGTAAAGAACCGCCCCGACAACTGCCACTCCGCCCAGAGAGAAGGCAATGGGAAAGCCGATGATAATCAGCGCCAACGCCGCGATCACCAGAATGATCGCGAGGGTGGTCGGTTCCATGCCTCAGTCCTGCCTGCGCAGCGCGATCATGACATTGCGCATCGCCACGACGATGCCTTGCAGCAGTAGCAGGCAGACCGCAAGGAAGACCCAGGTTTTGAACGGGTAGATCGGCGGCTGCCAAGTGCCCACGGCGGCACGCTCCGCAGTGCGAAATGACTGCATGATGTTGGGCCACATGGCATACAGCAGCAGCGACCAGAACGGCACGAACAGCACCAGCATCAGCACCGCGTCGAGGGCGGCGCGCAGACGTTCCTGAAGGCGGGAGTAGATGAGGTCGACCCGGACGTGCCCGTTTTGCTTCAGCGTGTAGGCGGCGCCCATCATCACGAAAAACGAACTGAGGAAGTAGCTCACGTCGAAGCTCCACGCCGTCGGCGCGTTGAAGCCATAGCGCATGACGACCTCGAAGGTGAGCGTGAGCATGAGCGCGATCACCGCCAATGCGGCAAGCCTCGCCACCCATGTGCTCAGCCCGTCCACGAAGGCGAAGATGCGCTCCATCCCTACAGATCCAAAGATCAGCAGCCGGCCCCGGACGCCGCGGCGCCCGGGGCCTTGCTACTCAGTTGTCGGACTTGACCCTGACCGGCAGCATGAAATCGTCGAACGCGTTCAGGCGCACATAGTAGTCGCGCACCGATTCCCACACTTCGGCGAAGAACGGATCCTGCTCCGACTGCTGGTCGAGATAGGCCCATGCGCGCTGGCGGAATTCGTGCTGAGCCTCGTCTGAGACCTTCACGAACTCATTCTTGTCCTGGAAATATTCGAACGCTTCGAGCGAATGGTGATAGTCCATGGTCCAGGACCTAAGCGTCACCGCCTCGGCCGCGGTGTCGACGATCGCCTTGAGGTCGGGCGGCAGACTCTCATAAGCGTCCTTGTTGATGCTGAGCTCCATCATGCTGGCAGGCTGGTGCATGCCCGGCCCGGACACGTAGTCAACGACCTCATAGAATGCGAGGATCCGGTCGATCCACGGCGAGGCGAACTCGGTGGCGTCGAGAACGCCGCGCTCAAGCGAGGTGTAGAGTTCGGCCGCCGGCATGGTGGTGACGGAAACGCCCATGCCGCGGAGGATCTCACCCCACCAGCCGACCGTGCGGTACTTGAGGCCCTCGAAGTCCTCGACGTTTTGCAAAGGGCGCCGGCTCCAGGCAAGAAACTCCGTGATGTTGATGCCGCCCGGCATCACCACGACATTCAGGCCAAGCTCCTCCTGGTAGAGTCGGTTCCACAGCTCGTTGCCACCGTTCTCGTAGAGCCAGGTCATGAACTGGTCGCCCTCGAACGCCATCGGGATGGCGCCGAAGAAGGGCGCCGCGTGATGCTTGCCAAGCCAGTAGGACGCGATCGAGTGTCCCATCTCAACGGTGCCGGTGCTCACCGCGTCCAGCACGTCGAACGGTCCCACCACGGCGCCACCCGGCTGCACGTCGATCGTCAAGCGCCCGTCGCTCATCTGGCCGACCTTTTCGGCGAACATCTCGGCCATGAGCTGCGGCGGCAGTCCACTCGGCCAGGATGTCGCCATCGTCCAGTGAAACCGCTCCTGCGCCGCCGCCGATGTGCTCAGTGCAACAGCGAGCGCAATTGGCCCAATCGCCCGTGTCAAAATACCCATGTCGCGAAGCCCTCCCTGCTCATCGCCGCAATGTTCTGCGGCTAACTGGATACACTTATCAAGCTATGCTATGGGAGCTTGGCGCGTCCAGCCCAAAATCGAGGGCGCTGAGCGGAGAGCAGCGATGTCTGGAATCCTGTTCGAAGGCGAGAACATGACCGACGAGCAGCGGGCAGCCCAGGCCCGGAAGCTGTCTGAAGACAACCGAGCCGAGGCGCTTGTGCGGCTTGCCGAGATCAAGGCCAGGGTCGGTGAGCGCAAGCTCGCCGAAGCCGAGCGGGTGGCCGGTGAAGTGCTTGACGATCGTGTGGTTTCGGCGGGGGGGCACTACTCGCACAAGGTCGCGGCGGGCAACGTCCTGCGGATTATCGACCTGGAGGGACGCCAAGGCGTCGACTTCTTGTGCTATGAC
>CAYWVA010000241.1:0-2292 GCA_964461545.1 uncultured Rhizobiaceae bacterium
ATGCTCATGGTGTTGGGCATGCAGGCATAGGGCGACAGTTCGCAGATCATGTGCGCCTTCTTGTGGTGATAGCACCACAGCGCCTTGCCGATCAGCATGTCGCCTTCGCCGCCCGACAGCGAGTGATGGAAGTAAGGTGCCGCGAGGCTGCGCAGTTCGTACTGGTCGGGCATCTCGTGGGGGATGTTGCCAAGTGCCCGGCGCAGCCGGTCATAGTTCCAGCGGTACACCCGCTGCAGTCCGCGCACCATGGCAAGCTTTGCCCGGGCGCGGCGGTCGATGCCGACGTAGTCTTCCAGTCCCTGGGCCGCGACGCGGATCAGATAGTCCAGCCACACGGCGATCGGCGCCGGGTAGACTTCGGCGCCTTCGGACTCCAGCCAGCGATGGATGTTGTAGTTGGGATCGCCTTCTACCGTCTGCAGATAGAACTCGCCGGTGATCTTGACGACAGGCTTGGGCTGCAGCCGGTCGACCTCGATCGCCTCGAAACGGCGGAAGACTTCGCGCAAGCCCTTGACGAAGTAGTTGGTAGACAGATGCCAGGCGAGGCTGCGCCACGCCTTGCCCTGACGGGGCCGATTTCGGAACAGTTCGGAAAGGTAATCCATGCTTTCGCGCACCACCCGGTCGGTCTCCCCGGGAACGACCTCATAGGGCCTGATCCGGTACTCCAGGCTTTGCACCACATCGGCGCACAGAATGCCCCACACCGCGCCCATGGTCAGCGGCATGTTGATGTCGAGGCCGCCGCCGCCAACGGCGCCCTGGTCGAACCTGCTCTGATCGACGAGGAACAGCCGGAAGGCCTCGAGCCCGACATTGCGCAGAGCCAGCTCATAGCTCTGGTGGTACTGGCCGAACCGGCAGGCGCCGCAAGCTCCAACGGTGACATGAACGTATTTGTTCGCGACCTCCTCAGGTCCGATGCGGTCGACTTCATTCTGAAGAAATCCGGCCAGGTTTCCGGTCACGAAACTGGTCGGACAGCATTGTCCGATGTCGGCCAGTTCCCGGCCGCGCAGCAGGTCGTCCTTGGTTGCCGTCGGCAGCGGCCGGGCGCGATAGCCGAGGTTTTCGAAAGTGGCCTGGAGCAGGCGCTCGGCGCGCCAGTGCAGGCCGCCGAAGAGGATTTCGACCTCGCCTCTCTGCTCGCTGGTGAAGGGGGGCGGAGCGTAGGCTCGATAGTGCTGATGGGCGGCAACTGTCACGGGTGCTCTCCTCCTATGGCCGCGGGCGGCGAAACAGAGCTTCTCCGGCCCTCAATGACCCGGCGTCAACTGTCGGACATCGCGGCGGTTCAGACCTCAAGGCATGGCAATCGGGCTCAACGGGATCGGCTGCTCCTCGGTTCCCAATCCGATGCGCTGAAAGTTCGTTGGCGATCAAAGCGATGCTATTAACTTCTCAGAGGTCATTCAGCCGCAAGCGTATCCCAACCTGGCCGGGCCGGTAAGCCCGACTAAAGTCCAACGAGATCGGCCGATTTTACTGGGACGCCTCCTCCAAAAACTCGACCACTGTCCCCTCCTCGACCAGCCGGGCGAGCTCCTCGGCGTCCCAGTTGGTCAGCCGCACGCAGCCGTGGGACTGCTGGCGGCGGATATGGGCCGGATCCGAGGTGCCGTGGATGCCGTAGCCCTCCTTGTCGAGGCCGATCCAGATCGAGCCCACCGGGCCGTTGGGGCCGGGCGGAATTTGCAAGGCCTCGTCAGGCCCTTCGACGTCGGACTCCGGCGTGTAGGTGTAGTTGGGATCCCGGACCACGACGACGACCTCGGTGGTTCCCGACGGCGAAGGGAACTGCTCGCTGCCGATCGTCGCCGGATAGGCCACCAACAGGTTGTCGTCGCGGTCATAGCCGCGAAGCTGTTCCATCTCCTTGTCCACCTCTATGCGCACCACGGTATCCTTGGAGGGATCGCGTTCGTCGCTACGAATCTGTCCCGTTTCCTCGCCCACTCCTTGACGCATGACGGTCTCGTCGGGAACCGCCGCAACAATAATTTCGGTGCCGGCTTGGCTGAAATCGGCGTCCGGGTTGAGCTGCCTCAGGACATCGATATGCATGTGGAACCTCTCGGCCAAAAGTTCTTCCGGGCCGGTGTAGTAGAGGAGATCCATTTCGGCCATCTCCTCGAAAGTGGCGGGGATCGCCTCGACGAATGGCCCGTCCACGTCGTCTGTGGAGATTTCGTACTCCATCAGCACCTCGGTGTCATTGCCACCAAGCCGGTCCCACAGCTCGGCACTGAGTTGGCCGTCGAAGTCCAGGCCCTCGCGCTCGGCAAA
>CAYWVA010000241.1:2392-4457 GCA_964461545.1 uncultured Rhizobiaceae bacterium
GGCCCCATCGCCACCAGCGGTGTCATCACCACGGTGGAATGCCCGGCCGTGCGCGGGCCCGACGGGCGGCTCTATGCGCTGGCCGGGGCGGTCACCGGTTTCCGCCCCGGAGACCGAGTGGAGATCGAGGGCGAGCGCGCCGAGGCGTCGTGGTGCGTACCCGGCGCCACCATCGAGATCGGCCAGATCCGGCCCGCCGGCTGAGGCGGATTGCGGCGGACGTTGACCATTGTGCCGTCGCGATGGAAACTGGCCGCTGATTCGCGCCACGCCCGATTGCGTGCGGGTATTCCCGTGACCGTAGACCACGCCTCTGCGACCCACCCGGCGGCTGCTGTTCTGCGGCGCTTTGCGCTGTACTTCGCTCTGTGGCTGGTCATCGCCGGGCAGGAGGCCCTGGTGGTGGGAGCCCTCACTGCCGGCCTTGCCGCCTATGTCAGTCTCCTGCTTGTGCCGCCGCAGCACCGCACCGTCCAGCCGCTCAAGATCGTCAAGCTGATGCCGGGATTTCTCTGGGCCTCGTTCCTGGGCGGTCTCGACGTGATCTGGCGGGCCTTTCATCCGCTGATGCCGCTCAATCCCGGCTGGATCGCCTATCGATCGCGCCTGCCCTCCAGTGCCGCTCGCGTGGCGCTGGGAAGCGATCTGTCGCTGATGCCGGGCACTTTGGCGGCAGGCGGGCGCCAGGCGACCATCTACATTCACTGTCTCGACGTCACCCAGGCGGTCGACCGCCAGATCGCCAGGGAAGAGCGGCGCATCGGGGAGAGCATCGGCGCCACGCTGGAGGATGCTGGTGGCTGACATCCTGCATCTGTTCGCAGCCGCCGTGCTGCTGGCGGTGGCGGGGAGTCTGATACGGATCTACCGCGGGCCGACGCCGGCCGACCGTATGATGGGGGCCCAGTTGGCAGGCACCGGTGGCATCGCCATCCTAATGCTGATCGCCTTTGCCGGCGGCAACTGGGCGGCCTTGGACGTCGGCTTGATCCTGGCGCTGCTCGCTGCCCTCGCCGCCGTCGGGTTCATCAAGGCGGCGAGCGCCGATGGCGCCGGGGACCCGGAAGAGGAGGAGCCGCAATGACCATCGCCGATGTGGCAACGATGGCGTTTGCTTCGCTGGGCGTGATCTTCTTCATCGGCGGCACAGTGGGGCTGTTGCGCTTTCCCGACGTGCACAGCCGGCTTCATGCTCTGACCAAAGCCGACAATCTGGGGCTTGGGCTGATCTCGATGGGGCTGGTCGTGCAGGCCGACCATGTTGGCTTGGCGCTGAAAGTGGTGGTGATCTGGCTGCTCGCCATGATTGCTGCAGCAACTGTGTCTCAGCTGATCGCCAGAACCGCCTTGAGCGAGGCGGACAAGAGGCTGGCGCGGGTGTCGGACGATGCCGGCCCTGGCGTTTGAGGCCATACTGGGCGTGCTGATCTGCGCCGTAGGGCTTGGCGCCTTCCTGGCGCGCGACGTGTGGGCCTCCATCGTGTTCTACATCGTCTACGGTGTCCTGCTCGCCATTGCCTGGGTGCGCCTTGAGTCCGTCGACGTGGCGCTGGCCGAGGCCGCCATCGGGGCGGGGCTGACCGGCATTCTGCTGATCGGCGCTGCGGCACGGATGAGAGCTGTCGGCGAACCGCAAGCGAGGCGCCGGGTCATGCAGCTGCTGCCTGCCCGCGCCGTGCAATTTGCCGTGTGCGCAGGGCTTGTGGCCATGCTGCTCGTCGCTCTCCAGGCCTTGCATTACGAGACGGCCGGCCTGGCGCCCCTGGTCAAGGAGCATCTTGACCTGTCGGGCGTCACCAATCCGGTCACCGCGGTGCTTTTGAACTTTCGCAGCTACGACACGCTGCTGGAGGCAGTGGTGCTTGTCGTGGCGCTGGTCGCGGTGTGGTCGATGAGCGCCGAGCGCTTCTGGGGCGGGGCGCCCGGGCTCAGGCAGCACGCCCGGCCCGACGGCGTGCTGGCCCATTTCGGCCGCCTGCTTCCGGCCGTCGGGATCGTCGTCGGCATCCATCTGCTGTGGGCCGGCAGCCATGCGCCCGGCGGGGCGTTCCAGGCCGGCACGGTG
>CAYWVA010000242.1:0-4437 GCA_964461545.1 uncultured Rhizobiaceae bacterium
CCGTGGAGGTGGATCACGATTTCGTCGTGTTCCTGATCGGCATGAGGATCAACAAGCCCTGGAAGATCCGCAGCTGGTGGCTTCCCTTCCGGGGCATGTGGCCAATGTTGAGGGAGCTTGATGCCAACCCGGATCTCGGCTGCCTCGGCTATACCGCCAGCTTTCCCGTCATTATCCAGTACTGGAAGAGTTTTGAGCACCTCGAGGCTTATGCCAAGGCATCCGAGCGCCTGCATCTTCCTGCCTGGAAGGCGTTCAATCGCCAAGTCGCGAACGCCCGAGGCGATGTCGGGATCTGGCATGAGACCTATTTCGTTCCGGCCGGACACTACGAGGCACTCTATTCCGGCATGCCGCCATTCGGCCTGGGCAAGGTCGGCCGCCTGGTGCCGGCGACCGGACGGCGCGAAACGGCAAGGCAGCGGTTCAGGGCTCATACGGCCATCGAAGCCCGCAACGAGCCGGCCTGAAAGTTCGCCGGCTATTCGACCAGCGCAACCAGACGTTTGGGCGCAATCAGTCGATAGCTGCGCCTGATCAGGAACGCCACCTCGTCCCAATCCGGATTGTCGTCGAGGCGCATGCCGATCCAGCCCTTGTGACCGACATAGGGCGGCACGAAGAAGCGGTCCGGGTCAGCCCCGACCAGTACCGACTGGCTGCCCATCGGCGCTTTGCACCATACGGAGATGCGCCCGTCACCGCGCTTCTCCATGGCAAAGATCTTCTCGCGCACCCGGAATGTCGGATCGCCCCATGCCTGCTTTTCACTCGCCTCGGGCAGGGCAAGACAGATGGCGCGGAGCCGCTCGCGGGGGCCATCACGCATGCCTGAGTACGGGACAATAACGCCATGCCATCTGGGCTACCCTTTCGCCCGCTTCAGATGCTCGTCGAGCCGCGGCATGATTTCCACGAAGTTGCAGGGACTGTGGCGGTAGTCGAGCTGCGGCTTCAATATTTCGTCCCAGCCGTCGCGGCAGGCGCCGGGCGAGCCTGGCAGGCAGAACACGTATTTGCCTCGAACGACGCCGGCGGTGGCGCGCGACTGAACGGTCGAGGTGCCGATCTTGGGCCACGAGATCATGTGGAAGGCCACGGCAAAGCCGTCGATCTCCTTGTCGAACAGTCCGCGCATGGCTTCGATGGTCACGTCGCGGCCGGTCAGGCCGGTGCCGCCGGTCGAGATCACCACATCGATGTCGGGCCGCTCGACCCAGGCCAGCACCTGGGCGCGGATGCGCTCCACGTCGTCGCTGACGATGGCGCGATCCTTAAGCTCGTGACCCGCCGCGACAATGCGATCGGCCAGGATCCGTCCCGACTTGTCGTCGGCCAGCGTGCGGCTGTCGGAGACGGTGAGGACGGCAATCCGCACCGCGATGAACGTCCGCTCCTTGATCGTGATCGACATGGTCTACTGTTGCGCCGCGCGCTTGTCCCGCGCCTTCTTGAGCTCGAGGAAATCGCGCCAGGCGAGACGCTTCTGGGCCGGCTGGCGCAAGAGATAAGCGGGATGGAGCGTCGGCAGCACCGGGATGGCGCGCTCAAGGACCAGATAGCTCTGCCAGGCGCCGCGCAGGCGCAATATTCCGTCGCTGACGCCGAGCAATCGCTGCGCCGGCGTGGCGCCGAGGCACACGATGATTTCGGGGTTGACCAGCTCGATGGTGCGCACCACGAACGGCAGGCACATCAGGGTCTCGGTCTCAGTCGGCTTGCGGTTGCCTGGCGGGCGCCAGAAGATGACGTTGGCGATCAGGGCTGCTGCTGCCGGATCGGCAGCGCCGCGCGATATCCCGATTGCCGCCAGCATGCGATCGAGCAGCTGGCCTGAGCGGCCGACAAACGGCAGCCCTTGCAGATCCTCCTCGCGGCCCGGCGCCTCGCCGATGAACAACACCCGAGCCTGGCGGTGGCCGTCGAGATAGACCAGGTTGGTGGCGGTGCGTTGCAGCGGACAGGCCTCGAACCGGGCAAGGGCGGTGGCAATCTCGTCCAGATTGGCGCAGGCTGCTGCAATGCCGCGGGCATCGGCGAGCGCGTCTGAGCCTACCGTCCGTGCGGCCGGCCGCTGGGCCGCTTTGGCCGGCTGGCCTGGCCGACTGGGAGGGTGGACCTCGGCCCGCTGCGGCGCCGAAACTGCTTTCGCATAAGAGGCGAACCGGTCGACCGGCACATTTCCCACCGCTTCGTCGGCGCCCATCTCAACAAGCCAGGCGAGCGCCGCAAGCCGGTCGAAGTTGGCCCTGTCGTTTCCGTTTCTCATTGCCTCAAACGGTTTGCCGTACCTTGACGGTCCACTATAACACTCGACGTTTGGGCAACATAGCGCACGGAGATCAGCGGGACCATGAACGGCAACGGCGCGACCGAACGCGACAAGATGGAATATGACGTGGTGATCGTTGGGGCCGGCCCGGCCGGACTGGCTGGCGCAATCCGACTGAAGCAGCTTGCCGCAGAACGGGGCTCCGACGTTTCGGTATGCGTGCTCGAAAAGGGTTCCGAGGTCGGCGCCCATATCCTGTCGGGCGCGGTGATCGATCCGATTGCGCTCAGCGAGCTCATGCCCGACTGGAAGGAACGGGGCGCTCCGCTCAACACGCCCGTCGTCGAGGACCGGTTCTACATCCTGGGTGCCGGCGGGGCGCTGAGGCTGCCGAATTTCCTCATGCCGCGGCTTATGAACAACCACGGCAACTACGCCGTGTCGCTCGGCAATGTCTGCCGCTGGCTCGCCGAGCAGGCGGAAAGCCTGGGCGTCGAGGTCTATCCGGGGTTTGCCTGCTCCGATCTTGTGTGGCGCGACGACGGCTCAGTCAAGGGCGTGATCGCCGGCGTCTTCGGCATCGCCAGGGACGGCACCAGGAAGCCCGAATATCAGCCCGGCGTCGAGGTCAACGGCAAATACGTGCTGATCGCCGAGGGCGCACACGGTTCGCTGGCCAAGGTACTGATCGACAAGTTCGCCCTGAGGAACAGCCGCGAGCCGCCGAAGTACGGTCTCGGCATGAAGGAACTGTGGGAGGTGAGGCCGGAGATGCATGAGCCGGGCCAGGTCACCCACACCATGGGCTGGCCACTCGGCATACGCACCGGCGGCGGTTCGTTCATGTACCACATGGAAGACAACTTGGTGTCGATCGGCTTCGTCGTGCATCTTAACTATGACAATCCCCACCTCAACCCGTACCTGGAGTTCCAGCGCTTCAAGCACCATCCCATGATCGCTGCCGTCCTCGAGGGCGGACGGCGC
Source organism: uncultured Rhizobiaceae bacterium (assembly GCA_964461545.1). Classification (GTDB taxonomy): domain Bacteria; phylum Pseudomonadota; class Alphaproteobacteria; order Rhizobiales; family Aestuariivirgaceae; genus CAYWVA01. The sequence continues at coordinate 3,260 of CAYWVA010000242.1, forward strand.
CTCGCCTACGGCGCCCGGGCGATCACCGAAGGGGGCCTGCAATCGGTGCCGAAACTCACCTTTCCCGGCGGAGTGCTGATCGGCTGCGCAGCGGGCTTGGTCAATGTTCCGCGCATCAAGGGCTCGCACAATGCCATGAAGACCGGCATGCTCGCAGCCGAAGCGGCCTTCGACGCCCTCCAGGACGGCCGCCAAGGCGACGAGCTTGTCGAATACGAGAAGGCCTATCGCGCCTCCTGGGTGTACCAGGATCTCAAGATGGTTCGCAACGTCAAGCCCCTGTGGTCGAAACTGGGGTTGCTCGGCGGATTGACGCTCGGCGGTCTTGACATGTGGGCCAACGAGCTTCTCGGGTTTTCACTGTTCGGCACCTTGAAGCATGGCAAGCCCGACCATGCGACCCTAAAGCCCGCCTCGCAGGCCAAGCCCATCATCTACCCCAAGCCGGACGGGGTTCTGTCCTTCGACAGGCTCACCAATGTCGCGTTTTCAGGCACCAATCACGAAGAAGACCAACCGGTGCACCTGCAATTGAAAGACCCCGAGGTGCCGATCGCCCGCAACCTGCCGCAGTTCGATGAACCTGCCCAGCGCTACTGTCCGGCCGGAGTGTACGAGGTGGTGGAGGTCGACGGGCAGCCGCGCTTCCAGATCAACGGGCAGAACTGCGTCCACTGCAAGACCTGCGATATCAAGGATCCGGCGCAGAACATCAACTGGGTGGTGCCGCAGGGCGGCGACGGTCCGAACTATCCCAACATGTAAATTTTACGACGACGATGTGGAATGTGAGCAATTTTGACCACAACCTGTGTTAGATAATGATTAGAATTTCAACCTGTAGGATGTCCGCAAGCGGAGATTTGCCATGCCACAGGTTCGGAATAGCGCATCCGACACTGCCGATATCGAGACCGGTCCGGCGTCGCCCGCCGCCGGGCTGCGCGTGGTCGAGACGAGGCCACTGCCGTCATCCCACCCTCCACCCCTGTCACGGCGAGAACTCCAGTGTCTGGGCTGGTGCGCCGAGGGCAAGAGCTATTGGGAGACGGCCGTCATCCTGGGAATCTCGGAGCGCACCGTGAGCTTTCACATGGAGGCGGTTCGCGGCAAACTCGAGGCTGCCAGCAACGCGCACGCAGTCGCCAGGGCCATGGCGGCGGGTCTGCTTAGACCAT
>CAYWVA010000243.1:0-4416 GCA_964461545.1 uncultured Rhizobiaceae bacterium
ATCCCGAGGTGGCGATCGTCGGCGTCAACAAGATGGCCGTGAAGCCGGTCTGGGATGGCCAGCAGTTCGTTCCGCGCAAGATGATGAACCTGTCGTCGAGCTTCGACCATCGGGTGATCGACGGCTGGAACGCCGCGGTCTTCGTCCAGCGCATCAAGACGCTGCTCGAGACCCCGGCGATGATATTCCTGGAGGAGTGATCCGATGAAGGAAATATCCTGCAGGCTGCTCGTCATCGGCGCCGGTCCCGGGGGCTATGTGTGCGCCATCCGCGCCGCCCAGCTCGGCATCGACACGGTGATTGTCGAGGCGCTCAAAGCCGGCGGCACCTGCCTCAACGTCGGCTGCATCCCCTCGAAGGCGCTAATCCATGCCGCTGATGAGTACGACAGACTCAAGCACGCGGCATCCGGCACGAACCCGTTCGGACTGTCGGCGCAAACCCCGGTGCTCGACCTTGGCCGGACCATGGCGTGGAAGGACGGCATTGTTGGCCGCCTCACCACCGGGGTCAGCGGCCTGCTGAAGAGGGCCGGAGTGAAGTCGATCACCGGCTGGGCGCGGTTCCGCGACGGCAAGACCGTCGAGGTCGAGACCGAGACCGGGCTCCAGGTGGTGCGCGTCGAAGCGGTAGTGATCGCCACCGGCTCAAGCCCGGTGGAGCTGCCGTCGCTGCCGTTCGACGGATCGGTGATCTCGTCCACCGAGGCGCTAGCGCTGACCGAGGCCCCTGAGCGGCTGGTGGTGGTCGGCGCCGGCTACATCGGCCTGGAGCTCGGCACGGCTTTTGCCAAGCTCGGCAGCAAAGTGACCGTGGTCGAGGCCATGGCGAGCATTCTGCCGCAATACGACGCCGAGTTGACCCGCCCGGTGGCGAAGCGTCTGGAGGCGCTCGGCGTTAAGGTGTTGACCGGCGCCAAGGCCAGGCGGTTGACCTCAAACGGTGCGGCGCTGACCGTCGAGGCCGCCGACGGCAAGGAGGTGCGGATAGCCGCCGACAAGGTGCTGGTGACGGTCGGGCGCAAACCCGCCACCGAGAACTGGGGGCTGGAGGAGCTGGACCTCGACCGCGACGGCCTCGCCTTGCGCATCGACGAGCAGTGCCGCACCTCGATGCGCGGCGTCTATGCCATCGGCGACGTGACGGGCGAGCCGATGCTGGCCCACCGGGCGATGGCCCAGGGCGAGATGGTGGCAGAGATCGTCGCCGGCCACCGGCGAAGCTGGGACAAACGCTGCATCCCGGCGGTATGCTTCACCGATCCGGAAATCGTCACCGCCGGCCTTGCCCCGGAGGAGGCGCGCCGGGGGGGCGGCGAAATCCGGCTCGGCCAGTTCCCCTTCACCGCCAACGGCCGGGCCATGACACTCGCCGGCGAGGACGGCTTCGTGCGCGTCTTGGCGCGTGCCGACAACAACGTGGTCCTCGGCATCCAAGCCGTTGGCACGGGCGTTTCGGAACTCTCCGCCAGTTTCGCGCTGGCCCTCGAGATGGGGGCGCGGCTGGAGGACATCGCCGGCACCGTCCACGCCCATCCCACCGAAAGCGAGGCATTCCACGAGGCCGCGCTCAAGGCCCTCGGCCACCCCTTGCACGCGCGATAAATACCCTACCGCGCTGCATCCACCGGATCGGCGCAGGCGGCGCGATAGAGGCGCACTGCACCGGCCATGCCGTGGATCAGGGCATCGGCGGTGATGGCGTGGCCGATCGACACCTCCTGTAGATGCGGCAGGGCAGCGACCAGCGCCGGCAGATTGTCGAGCGTCAGGTCGTGGCCGGCATTGAGACCGATGCCTGCCGCCTTGGCCTCCCGGCCGGTTTCGACCACCTGAGCCAGGGCATGCTGCCGGGCGTCGCGATCGCCAGCCGCGCCATAGAGCCCGGTATAGATCTCGACCCGATCGGCGCCGACATCGGCGGCCAGCGCCGGCACATGCGGCTCGGGGTCGATGAACACCGACACCCGGATGCCGGCCGAGCGGATGCGGCCGATGACGTCGGCGAGAAACGACTTGTGGGCGGCGATGTCCCAGCCGTGATCGGATGTCGCCTGGCGAATGTCATCGGGCACCAGCGTGGCCTGGTCCGGCCTCACGGTCTCGATGATCTCGACGAAGCGCGCGTCGGGGTTTCCCTCGATATTGAACTCGCGGCCGGCAAACTCGCCGCGCACCAGCTTGGCCAGTTCGAACACGTCGGTGCGCCGTATATGGCGCTCATCCGGGCGCGGGTGCACGGTGATGCCGTAGGCCCCGGCCTCAAGCGCCATGCGGCTCAGACCCGATAGGCTCGGCCATGGCAGGTTGCGCCGATTGCGCAGATAGGCAATGGCATTGACATTGACGGACAGTTTGCAGGTCATATGGACAACTATGTTCAAACTCTCGCGATACCGTTAGGGCAGACCTTATGGGGCGATCAACGGGTGACGATCAACCGCATTTTTGTCCGCCAGGCCAGGCCGGCATCCTGACCGGGCCGATGCCGCTTGCGGCCCCCGAAGCCGTCCGATGGCTGACCTCGCTGCCGGCGGTCCTGGAGCGCTGCGGCAATATCTTCGAGGCGGGCCGAAACGGCGATCTCGAGCACTTCCGCATCGTTGAGGACCGGGTCGACGAAGCGGCGCGCTATGTGGCGGACGTCATCAAACAACGCCACCCCGATCTCGCCATTCCGCCGCACTCGCGCTGGCGCCATTTCACCGTGGGGACCCGCGATTTGTGGCGCGATCTTGCAGCCGGCCGCAACGAGGACGCCCATGAGATTGCCCGCATGCGCTGCGATCTTGCCGTCACCAGCGTGCTGCTCGACGCCGGCGCTGGACCTGACTGGCACTATCGCCATGCCCCTTCCGGAACCATTCTGTCGCGCTCCGAAGGCTTGGCCATCGCCAGCTTCGAGGCCTTCCGCGGCGGGGCGTTCTCCTCAGACCCGCGCCGGCCCCTGATGGCCGACGCCGACGGTCTCAAAGCCTTGAGCGAGGAGACGCTTGGCGAAGCATTCCAGGTGGGGCCATCCAACCCCCTGCCCGGCCTCGCCAACCGGGTGGCGCTGCTGCGCAGGCTCGGTCACTCGCTGGCGGAGCGCGCCGACCCGCCGCGCCCGGCGGCGCTGTTCGACAATCTGTTGCAGTCGAGTGCTAATGCAAGCGCCAGCGTGCTCGACCTGTTCAGCGACCTGCAGCGCCTGATCGGCCCCATCTGGCCCGGCCGTGTGAGCCTTGCCGGGGTCAATCTCGGCGATACCTGGGCCCATCCCAAAGCGGGCGGTGAGGGCGCCGGCGCAGGCCTGGTGCCGTTCCACAAGCTTTGCCAATGGATGTGCTACTCGCTGCTCGAGCCGATGCAAGATGCCGGGCTGCGGCTGCGCGACACCGCCGTGCTGACGCCGCTTGCCGAATACCGCAACGGCGGCCTCATCGTCGACCTCGGCCTCATCGAGCCCAAGCACGCCCGGGTGCTCGATCAGGTACACCTCCCCGGCGACGAGATCGTGGTGGAGTGGCGGGCACTGACAGTGCGGCTCATCCTCGCCATCGCCGATCACTTGCGCCACTATGTCGGGATGAACGAGGATCAGCTGCCGCTGGCTGCAGTGCTCGAGGGCGGCACCTGGTGGGCAGGACGCAAGATTGCCACCGAGAGACGACCGGACGGCAGTCCGCCGATCCGAATCGTGTCTGACGGCACGGTGTTTTGAGCTACTTTGGAGGTGGAGACTTTCATGCCCGACAACGTCACCGTGGTCGATCATCCGCTGGTGCTGCACAAGCTGACGCTGATGCGCGACAAGCACACGCCCTCGGCGGTGTTCCGCCAACTGGTCAAGGAGATCAGCCTGCTGCTCGCCTACGAAGTGCTGCGCGACCTGCCGATGACCACGACCCACATCGAAACGCCCATGGCGGAGATGGAAGCGCCGATTCTCAGAGGCAAGAAGCTGGTCATCGTGTCCATTCTGAGGGCCGGCAGCGGGCTCCTCGACGGCATGCTCGACCTCGTGCCCTCGGCCCGCATCGGCCATGTCGGGCTTTATCGCGACCCCGAGACGCTGACCGCCATCGAGTACTATCTGAAGCTGCCCGACGACATCGCCGACCGCCACGTCATCGTCGTCGACCCGATGCTCGCCACCGGAAACTCGGTGTCAGCGGCACTGAGCCGGATCAAGGAACATGGCGCCACCGAGATCCGCTTCGTGTGCATCCTTGCCGCCCCGGAAGGCATCAAGGCGCTGACCCAGAGCCATCCCGACGTGCAGATCTTCACCGCCGCCATCGACAGCCACCTCAACGACCACGGCTACATTGTTCCGGGCCTTGGCGATGCCGGCGACCGCATGTTCGGCACCAAATAGGGTTTGCGGCCACGGGCGATGCCGCCGCCCGGACGAAGGTCGGGGACGGGATGAGG
>CAYWVA010000244.1:0-4411 GCA_964461545.1 uncultured Rhizobiaceae bacterium
GCAGGACACGGTGCAGCAGGACACGGTGCAGCAGCAGCCGATGACGCAGCAGGACACCGTAGTTCGGGAGCGGCCTCGGGACGGCCGGATCGTGTTCCAGGACGAGCGTAGCATCCTGGCCAGCACCATGATCGGCTCAAGCGTTCGTTCGGCCGCCGATGAGGACATGGGCTCGATCAACGACATCATCGTCTCCATGGACGGTCAGGTCGAGGGCGTGGTCATCGGTGTCGGCGGCTTTCTCGGCATCGGCCAGAAGGACGTGGTCATCGGCATGGATGGGCTGGACATCCAGCGCGACGCCGATAACGAGGTTCGGGTGAACGTGATTCAGTCCCGCGAGGACCTCGAGGCTGCGCCTGGCTTCGAGCGGCCTCGCATGCAGCAGTAAGCATGCGCGGTGCCCGCCGTGCTCCCGGCGCGGCACGACTGTAAACGACGCGGCCCCGCTTTTGTTTGAAGCGGGGCCGTGTTCAGTTTTGCGCCAATTGGCGCCTACTGCGGGACTTGCGGAGCCGTCGGCCCGCCAGGCAGGCGCGGCAGCACGTCCCTCGGCGCCTCGGGCGCACGCTGCTCGGTCCGAATCCCTTCGTCGAACACCGAACGCGGCGCCAGGTCCTGGCGCGCCATGATCGTCAAGGTAATGGAGGTCACGAAGAACGCCGCCGCCAGAACGGCAGTGGCGCGGGTGAGGACATTGGCCGCGCCCCGGCTCGAAAACATTGCCCCGCCGCCAGCCCCACCGCCACCGCCGCCGATGCCCAAAGCCCCACCCTCGGAGCGCTGCAGCAGCACGACGCCGACAAGCGCCAGCGCAATCAACAAGTGGATAACGAGTATGATCGTGGTCATGAACCAAGCCTAACGACAAGATGAGCTGCATGGGGCTTTAGCGCGATCGCGACGGCAATGCAATTGGCGCTCGGTCGCGGTCCGCTTGCAAGGGGCCTGCAGACTCGCGCCGCTCAGGCATACGCCTGGATGATCCCCATGAAGTCCTCCGACTTGAGGCTCGCCCCGCCGACCAGCGCGCCGTTGACGTTGCTCACCGACATGAGGTCGGCGGCATTGCCGGGCTTGACCGAGCCCCCGTACAGAATGGCTAGCCCATTGCCCTGGGCCTCGCCGAGGGCCTCGCGCAGCCTGGCGCGGATCAGGTCGTGGACCTCGGCCACCTCCTCAAGCGTCGGTGTCAGCCCGGTGCCGATGGCCCATACCGGCTCGTAGGCCAATATCGTGTCTGAGGCCGACGCCGAGGCAGGAAGCGCGCCCTCAAGCTGGCCGGCTACGATGTCAAGCGTCCGGCCCGCCTTGCGCTCCTCCAGCGTCTCGCCGATGCAGATGATGGCCGCAAGGCCGGCACGATGAGCCGCCGCCGCCTTGTGCTTGATCAAGGTATCGCTCTCACCATACGCCGCCCGGCGCTCCGAATGGCCGACGATGACGCCGGAGCAGCCGGCATCGTGCAGCATCGGGGCAGAGATGTCGCCGGTATGGGCGCCTTTGGCCTCGGTATGGCAGTCCTGGCCGCCCAGCTTGATCGACGTCGACGCCACCAGCCGGGCCATCGGCGCAATGAGGGTGGCCGGCGGACAGATCATCACGTCGCAGCGCACCCGGATGCCCTTCAGCATGTCGATGAGCCGTCCCACCTCGTCGAGGGACTGCATGGTGCCGTTCATCTTCCAGTTTCCGGCCACCAGCGGCCGCGGGCCTTCGCTTGCCATGGGGGTCGCCCCTCCTTCGGTATTCTGCCCCACGGTGACTAGCAGAGGCCGGGCTGGTTTGGGAACCGGCTCGGCTTGCAGGCTGCCAGCCGCGCCCCTATGATACTTGCAACCCGTTGACCGAGCCGACGGGCGACGGCGCGGGACCTGGGTGGCAGGCCGGGTGCGACTAACCCCGACAGTGCCGCAGGGTATTCCGGCGAGCTATGACCACCACCGGAAAGACATGGCGAAAGCGAGGCCTGCCGTGCTGCTTTCCGCGGCACGCCATGTCGGGAACTTGAGGGAAAAGGCTAGATGCTTGATGCGATGCGCAATCGCGCCGGGAGCTGGATCGCCAAGGCCTTCATTACCCTGTTGGCAGCGAGCTTTGCGGTGTGGGGCGTGGCCGACGTATTCCGTGGCTTCCGTGGCGATGTGCTGGTCACGGTCGGCGACGTCGAGATCACCACCGAGGAATACCGCAACGTCTTCAATCGCCAGCTCAGGGCGGTGTCGCGCCAGCTCGGCCAGTCGATCACGCCGCAGCAGGCCCGCGACATGGGTCTCGACCGGCAGATCCTCAACCAGCTCATCCGCGACGCGGCGTTTTCGGCCCAGGCGCGCTCGCTGGGGCTGGCCGTGCCGGACCGGGCGGTCGCCCAAAGGATCGCCAGCAATCCGGCATTTCAAACCTCCCAGGGCGAGTTTAACCCGCAGGACTTCCGCCGGCTCCTGGCCCAGAGCGGCATCAGCGAAAGCGAGTTCGTAGCCGCGGAGCGCCAGGCCATGATGGGCGGCGCCATCGCCGATGCCCTCGACAGCGGCATCAAGCCACCCCAGCCGCTGGTGCAAGCCATCTGGCAATACCGCAGTGAGCGCCGCGACGCCGAATACTTCCTGGTGCGTGCCGACGACATTGCCGTGCCGGAGCCCTCCGAGGCGGAGCTGAGGGAGTTCTATCAGGCCAACCCGTCGCTGTTTGAGGTGCCCGAGCGGCGTCAGATCGCCATCATCCACGCCGATCCGGTCGAGCTCGGCGCCCGTGGCGACGTCACCGAGGAGGAGATCGCGGCGGCTTATGAGTGGCGCCAAGGCGAGTTCGGCACGCCGGAGCGCCGGGTCATCCAGCAGATCCCGTTTGCCAACGCCGAAGCGGCGAGCCAGGCGCTGCAGCGCATTCGCGAGGGCGCCGAGTTCCTCGACATCGCCCGCGAAATGGGCCTGTCGGAAGACGATGCGACGCTGGGCGAACTGACCAGGGACGCGGTGCCGGATCCGGCATTCGCGCAAGCCGCTTTTGCACTCCAGGCCGGCCAGGTGAGCGAGCCGATCGAGGGCCGGCTGTCCACCGCCCTGTTGCGTGTAGCCGAGATCATCCCCGGCGCGCAGCAGCCGTTGGCCGAGGTGCGCGACGAGCTTGCCAGGCGGCTGCAAGTCGAGCGCGGCCGCGAAGAGGCGCTCAACGTTTATGACCAGGTCGAGGACGGCCGGGCCGCCGGACAATCGTTCGAGGACATCGCCGCAGAGCTGGATCTTCATGTGCGCACCCTCGAGGTTGACCGCGCCGGCGTCGGCCCCGACGGCAGGACCACCGATCTGCCAGCCAGGGACGAGGTCCTGCGCACCGCCTTCGATCTCGACGTGGGGATCGAAGCCGACCCGGTCTCGACCCGCGACGAGGGCTTCGTGTGGGTCGAGGTGCGCGACATCACGCCGGCGACCGTCAAGCGGTTCGAGGACGCCAGGCAGGACGCGGTCGCCGCCTGGCAGCGGCGCAAGACCAGCGAGGCGGTGCTGGAGCGGGCTCGCGAGCTCAAGCAGCAGGCCGAGACCGGCACCTCGTTTCAGCAGCTGGCTCGCGACGTCGGGGCCGAGGTGAGGTCGGTGACCGATGTCAGACGCGGCACGGCGACCGAGGAGTTCGATGCCAGAGCCGTGGCGGCTCTGTTTGCCGCGCCGTCCGGCGGCTATGCCGTGTCGCTGCAGAACGACGGACAAAGTGCCAAGGTGATCAAGTCCACTCCCGTGCTCGCACCCCCCTTTGATGCCAATTCCGAAGAGGCCAGATCGATCGCCAGCGCACTTCAGACCGGACTGGGCGATGACCTGACGACGCAATACACCTCCGCCCTGCAGTCGAGCCTCAAAGTCGAGCTCAACGAGGCATTGTGGAACCAGCTCGCCGGCGGCAGGATGTAGGTCTAAGGCCTTCCTCCCGCACGCTGCCGCAACACCGCCATGCTCCTCCTGCCACAGTTCGATGCCTTCGCCGCCGCCTATGTCCAGGGCCGCGCCCAGGTGGTTTTCACCAAGCTCGTGTCCGATCTCGAGACCCCGGTCTCGGTCATGCTGAAGCTTGCCCGCCACTCGAGCTACTGCTTTCTGCTCGAATCGGTGGAAGGCGGCGCAGTGCGCGGGCGCTACTCGATGATCGGCCTCAAGCCTGATCTCATCTGGCGCGTTGCGGGAGCCAAGGCGGAGATCAACCGCAAGGCGCTGGTCGACCCGGAGGGCCCATTCCAGCCCCACGGCGATGACCCGCTCAAGGCCTTGCGGATGCTGATGGCGGAGTCGCGCATCGAGGTCGCCGAGGGCCTGCCCCCCATGGCCGCCGGCCTGTTCGGCTATATCGGCTACGACATGGTGCGGCTGATGGAGCGCCTGCCCGAGGCCAATCCCGATCCGCTGGGGCTGCCGGACGC
>CAYWVA010000245.1:0-1754 GCA_964461545.1 uncultured Rhizobiaceae bacterium
ACGACACGCCGGCCGGCGGTGGCCCCGGCATGGTGATGCGCGCCGACGTCCTCGGCTCGGCACTCGATGCCGCAGTGGCGCCGGGCGATGAGCGTTTGCGCCTGCTCATGAGCCCGCGCGGGCGGCCGCTCAGCCAGGCGATGGTGCGCGACTTTGCCCGCCAAACCGGTCTCGTGATCGTGTGCGGCCGGTTCGAGGGCGTCGACGAGCGGGTGATTGAGGCGCGCCGGCTGATGGAGTTGAGTCTCGGCGATTTCGTGCTCTCAGGCGGCGAGCCGGCGGCCATCGCCCTGCTCGATGCGGTGGTGCGGCTCATCCCCGGCGTCATGGGCAAAGAGGCCTCAGGCGCCGAGGAGAGCTTCGAATCGGGGCTGCTGGAGCATCCCCATTACACCCGGCCGCGCGTTTGGGAGGGCCGCGAGGTCCCCGACATCCTGCTGTCGGGCGACCATGGAGCGATCGCCCGCTGGCGCCGTGATGCGGCGGTCAAGCTCACCATGGCCCGGCGCCCCGACCTCATCGCCGCCGCCACCAAGACCGCCCCGGCGAAGAAGCGCTAGCGGCGCCCGTTGCAGGCCCTTCCCTGCTGTTTTCCCGTTCGCTGGCTTCGTGCGGGCTTGCGCAACGTCCTGTTCACTCCTGCATGGCATCATGCAATAGAATCCGATGCGCTACGATAGCGACTTTTGGACAGCCCCATGTCGGACGACTTTGGACTTCCCTACGACACCACGGGCGCCGATCCGGATCGAGCGGCGTTGCCGGCGCGGCCGCGCATCCTGTTGGCCGACGATGCCGTGGCCGCCCGGGTGCTCACCAGCGCGCTGCTCAGGCGAATGGGTTTCGAGGTGGACGTGGCCGAAGATGGCGAGGCCGCCCTGGCCTTGGCTGGTAACGCCCGCTACGACCTGATTCTGCTTGACCTCGACATGCCCGGCATGGACGGCATCGCCACTGCCCGAAAGATCAGGAAGCAGTCGGGGCCGGACTGGACAGTACCCATCGTGGCGCTGTCGGCCTATCTGGCCGACACGGCCAGGGCGGGCGAACGGCGGCGGCTGTTCGACGGCGCGGTGGCGAAACCGGTGACAAGCCAGACTCTGCAACGCACCATCGGCGATGTCCTTGCCAGGGCCCGCGCTGGCGCCACCACCCCGGCCGGTCCGCCGCCGCCAGCCGGTTCAGAGCTGCCGCTGATCGATCTGGCGGCGCTTGAAACGATCGCCGCCCAGGCCCGCCCCGGCGTCTGGACGCACACCCTCGCCACAATGGTCCATGAGCTGCGCAAAGCTGCCAACCGCCTGGAAGCGGCGGTTGCCAACGACGACCGCGACCGGGTCGTGCGATCCTGCGACAGGCTCAAGCGAATCTCGGCGTCTGCCGCCCCGCGCCTTGCCGAGCGGGCCGACGGCCTGGCTGCGGCGGCCCGGCAAAACCCCACAGGGGAACTCGGCACTCAGGCGGGCGAGGTGATCGGCTGCGCTGTGGCCACTCTCGGCAAGCTCAACAAGCTAGTCAACTGGCGCTGAACTCCATCCGGCGGCCCGACAAACAACCGGCCCGGTCAACCCGGGCCGGTTGCGCGCACCGCGGAGTAAACGTCACTTCACCAGCCGTACGATTTCGTTGGCCGTCGGTAGCGCCGGCAGGCCGGATTGGACGGCGTCGGAACTGATGTGGATGTAAAGGGTGCCGTTGCCTTCGATACTGATGGTGTCGGCGATGATGGCGAACTGGCTGGCGTCGCCGCCGAT
>CAYWVA010000245.1:1854-4378 GCA_964461545.1 uncultured Rhizobiaceae bacterium
TTGCCATGCACGCAGAAGCTTTCCGCCGTGGCCTGGCCATTGCCGTTCTGGCGCATGGCCTCCTCGTGATTGGAATTCACCTTGACCGCGCAAGCTGTGGCAAAGACGTCGGCGGTGCCCTGGATATTGAGCGACTTCCAGGCGGTCGGGTTGAGCGCCATCAGGCACACCGGCGAGCCCTGGTCGGCCACCGCTGTTGCCTCGACCCCGATGGTGATGGAATCGGTGATCAGATTGGTCAAAAGCTGGTCGGTCACGACCTGCACGCTCATGTGCACCGACTGATTGGCAAAGTCGATCGTGACCTCCGGGGTGGCCGGAAACGCCGCCATCAGGCTCGGCGACAGGTTGGCGAAGAATGTGTCCTCGGCGATCTTCTTCTTGTCGGTGTCGCCATAGCCGCTGGCAAGCGCCGTGGCGGCTGCCAGGACGCCGGCGTCGGCGGCGGCCTGCAGGTTGTTCTGGATGCGGATGCCATTGGACAGGTCGATCGCAGCGGTGACAGCAATGGTGAAGGGGATGAAGCTGAGCGCCGCCAGGATGCTGATGTTGGCCGTCGTGCTTGTCGCCAGACTGCGAAATCGCGCCATGCCGGTCAGCAGGCGGTGGGTGAACTGGGCGATGGCAGACATTGCTGGTCTCCGATACAGGTGCGTCGTCTACCTTCGTGAGTAGCAGTTGCCCATGAAGCTAAGCTTTAAGCAATTGCTTGGATTTGCTCACAATTTTCTGCAAAGTTGTCGGCGGACCGATGTCGGGAGCGGCTGTAGGTGGGACTAGGGTGTGGCGATTGCGGCACCGCAGCGGCTGATCGTAACGGCCGGATTTATCACTGCTTTTCTCACTTTGCAGCGCAACCGGCAGGTAATATCAAGTCATCGATGTGGCGGGCAAGCAGATGGTTCCAGTCACCGGCGGCGGGGTTAATCTCCACCGGCTGGCGCAGGCTCATTTCGACGCAATGGTTAACGCTGCAGCGCGACGTTACGGCGAGGCGAGGCTATCCCCGGCGCCGCCGCCGGCGCTCGCCGCCTTCGGCATCGACAGTGTCGATCGATTTGGCTGCCGGCAGGCGCACCGCCCTGGCCAGATTGGGAAAGCCGGCCGTCTTGTGCGGGAACGCCATCGCCTCCACAAAGTGCTGCTGGAACTTGGGCTCGACGGCGGTTTCGACCTTCTCGATGCTGCGCACCAGCTGCTCGATATCATCGCGCGCCGCCATGTTGACGAGCGCGATCCGCGCCCCCGTGCCGGCAGCATTGCCGGCCGACTGCACCTTGTCGAGCGGGCAGTCGGGGATGAGCCCGAGCACCATGGCGAATTTGACGTCGATATGGCTGCCGAAGGCCCCGGCGAGGCGGATCTTGTCGACCGAGGCGACCCCGAGACGGTCCATGAGGAGCTGGGCGCCGGCATAGAGGGCCGCCTTGGCGAGCTGGATGGCGCGCACGTCGTTCTGGGTGACGGAAATGAACGGCTCGCCGTCGCGCAGCACATAGCTGAAGGTGCGCTGGTAGGGGCGAATGCGGGGACTCAGCCGGCTCATCGAGCCGTCAACGAGGCCATCCTGGTTGATGATGCCGGCAAGGTACATTTCGGCGATGGCCTCGATGATGCCAGATCCGCAGATGCCGGTGACGCCGCTGTGAGCCACGGCGTCCTCAAACCCCGCCTCGTCGGACCACAGATCCGATCCGATCACCTTGAAGCGCGGCTCGAGAGTTTGTGGATCGATGCGCACCCGATCGATGGCGCCGGGGGCGGCGCGCTGGCCGCAACTGATCTGGGCGCCCTCGAAGGCCGGTCCGGTGGGCGAGGAACAGGCGAGCAGGCGGTGGCGATTGCCGAGGATGATTTCGGCGTTGGTACCGACATCGACCAGCAGCATGATGTCGTCCGACAGGTGTGGTGACTCCGACAAGACGACGCCTGCCGCATCGGCCCCGACGTGGCCGGCAATGCACGGCAGAATGTAGATGTAGCCGCCCCGGTTGATCTCAAGGCCGAACTCGCGCGCCGGCCGGGTAACCGCCAGTCCGGTGGCCAGCGCAAACGGCGCGCCACCCAACTCGGTCGGATCGATGCCGAGCAGAAGATGATGCATGATCGGGTTTCCGACCGCCGCGATCTCCAGGATGTCGGAGGGCTCGATGCCGGCTTGTTCGGCCACCTCGCCTACCAGCGTGTTGATGGCTTCGCGCACCACGGCGGTCATCTCCTTGTCGCCGCCCGGGTTCATCATGACATAGGACACCCGGCTCATCAGGTCTTCGCCGAATCGGATCTGTGGGTTCATGAGCCCGGCCGATGCGGTGACCTCGCCGGTGGACAGGTTGACGAGGTGGGCGGCAATGGTGGTCGAGCCGATGTCGACGGCGAGCCCGAAGCTGCGGTCGTGGAAGCCCGGCCAGATGGCGGTGATGCGCTTGACGCCCCCGGCCAGCCGGTGGTGAACGGCGACCGTTACCTGCCAATGGCCCTGGCGCAGGGCCTTCTGCAGCACCTGCATGATGGCAAGGTCGGT
>CAYWVA010000246.1:0-4366 GCA_964461545.1 uncultured Rhizobiaceae bacterium
GCATTCCCTATGTGCTGATCGCCTATTTCGTGGGGCCTGAGCTGCCGTCGATCCTGGGCGGCATCGTGGCGCTTGTCGCCATCGCCTATGCGGCCCACAGGGGCTTTCTGCTGCGCCCCGAAACGCCCACGGCGGAATCGGCGAGCGTTTCGCTCGCCGGCCTGGTGAAGAGCTTTGCCCCGTTCGGCGTCATGGCAGTGGCCTTGATCGTTTCCAGGACGATCCCGGTCATACGTGAGACGCTTCGGGATCTGACGATATCCTTCGGCGAGTTTCGTGGTATCGACCTCGATCAGGAACTTTCGCCGCTCTACACCCCGTACTTCTATCTTGCTCTGGCCCTGCTCACCGCTATCGTTCTGTTTAAGGTCTCCCGCAGCACGCTCGCACGGGCAGCCGCCGCCACCTATCAGAGAATTCGCCTGGCCTCTATCGTGTTGATATTCATCATCGCGATCACCCAGCTGCTGCTGATGTCTGAGTTGAACCAGGCCGATCTTCCATCGATGCCGCAGGTCCTGGGAAGCGGATTTGCCTCGATTTTGGCCGGTGGATTTATTGTCTTCAGCGCATTCCTCGGCGCCTTGGGATCGTTCATGACCGGCAGCGCAACCGTCTCCAACCTGCTGTTCGCCGGGCTGCAGTCAGATGCCGCCCGCGCCCTAGAAGCCTCGGCCGCGTCGCTGCTGGCCCTGCAGCTCGTCGGAGCTGGCATCGGCAACATGATCTCCCTGCACAATATCGCCATGGCCGGCGGAGCCGCGGGGCTCGAGGCCAGAGAGGGCCAGGTCATTCGCGAGACGATCATCCCGGTGCTGGTGGTCTGCCTGGCGGCGGGGCTTCTATTGCTGTTCTGGTGAGCCCTTCGGCTCGGCCTAATGTCAGCGCAAGACATCTGGGCCGCAGCGGACTGAGGACGCGATCCTCGATGTCGCCGACGGGATTCTGGCGTATGTCAGGACACCGGCGGCGCGGCAGGAAGCGGTGGCTTAGGCGTTGAAGGTGACCAGGCCGAGTGATTCAATGTCGTATCCGCCGTAGGACGCCGCCCGCTTGCCAAACGCGGTGGTGCCCGCAAACCGAACAAGCTTCTGCATAGACGGTTCAAAGTAATCCCGCCGGCGCATCACCAAATCAAACGATTCACGAATGTCGAGCGGCACGAAGGCGAGCCCAGATCGCTTCGCAACTGCGGCAACTCCCAATCCACAGTCCGCATCGCCATCTGCGATCATTGCTGCGAGATCGGCTTCAGTCTGGGCCTCGAATCGCAGGAGCTTCAGATCGCCTGGATCATGCCCCGCATCCTGGATCAGCGCATCGAATAGAACCCGGCTTCCCGCACCCTCGGGCCTCAGGACGACACGCGGCTGCTTCTCAAACAGATCGTTGATGCCTTCAAGGCCGAGTGGGTTCCTCGGGCCTACCAGCAGACCCTGGCAGCGCTCCGCCCAGCGAATGGCAACGACATCCGGAAATGGCAGCTCCCGGCGAACCGCGGTAATGTTGTAGGTGCCTTCCTCAGGCTCAAAGATGTGGATCCCGGCCATGACCGCCTCGCTCCGCGCGAGACGCTCCAACCCATCGCGGCTGCCGCTAGTCAGGACGGCAAGGCCGCTGCCGGACTCCCGGAGCGCCCACTCAAGCAGCGGGTCGCTCGACCCGGCGTAGATTGGCGGCGGCGCCGCATCATAACCGCTCGGCAGTTCGGTGCGGCCTTCGACCCAGCGCTCGATGAGCTTGCGCGAAAAGAGCAGTTTGCCGGTCGCTCGGGTGACAGGGATCTGTCGCTTGGCGGCCATTTCATAGACGGTGCGCTCTTTGAGCCGGAGGTAGTCGGCGACCTCGGCAGTTGTCATCAGTTCCATTGCATTATGGCCTGTTTTCTTGCAATGCTTCCATTCTTGCGCATATCCGCGATGATGTCCATAATCGCTTCCGACAGCGGAGGTTATCCATGGATGGCGACGGCGCGTTCTTCACCGCGTTTCAGCTCATTGTCAGCGGTGATCCGGCGCTCGTGCAGATCGTATCGCTGTCGCTGCGCGTGACGCTTACCGCGGTCGTGATTGCCTGCCTGATCGGGTTGCCGCTTGGCGCCGCACTGGCCCTGGCGCGCTTTCCGGGGCGCGGGGCGGTGATCGTTGTCTTCAATGCGCTGATGGGGCTGCCGCCGGTGGTGGCGGGGCTAGTCGTCTATCTGATGCTGTCGCGTGCCGGCCCGCTCGGCTTCCTGGCGCTCCTATTCACGCCGACCGCGATGATCATCGCCCAGACTGTGCTGATCATGCCGATCGTCGTCTCGCTGACGCTCTCAGTGATCGAGGATTTGTGGGGGGAATATGAGGAGCAGCTTAGATCGTTAGGCTCATCCGCCATGCGGGCGATTCCGACGCTATTGTGGGACGCTCGCTTTAGCCTGATCACGGTGATCCTCGCCGGGCTCGGGCGGGCGATGGCGGAGGTCGGAGCCGTCCTCATCGTCGGCGGCAACATCGCCGGTCATACCCGCACTATGACGACGGCCATCGCCCTGGAGACGGCGCGTGGCGACCTCGCGCTCGCCCTTGGGCTCGGCATCATCCTCCTGACGCTGACGCTGATCCTCAATGCCGGCGCCTTCGTTTCGGGCCGCGTGGCGCAGCGGCAGGCGGCGTGACCATGCACGGCACGCTGTCCATCCTGCCGCTGACGGTCTCCGAGCTGCGCTTTGCCGCGCGCGGCAGCGAACTGATCAAGGGGATATCCTTCTCGTTGGGCCCCGGGGCCCGGACCGTCATCATGGGGGCGAACGGGGCGGGCAAGTCGCTGACACTTCGGCTCTGCCACGGACTGTTGAAGCCGACCGGCGGGAAGGTCGAGTGGGCGGGGACGGCCAGCGACGGCGCCGTCAAGCGGCACGCCATGGTGTTTCAACGCCCGGTTCTGTTGCGGCGCAATGCGCGGGCCAATCTGATCCATGCTCTGAGCGTGGCGGGGTTCGCGTGGATCGAACGCCAGGCGCGGGCCGACACGACGCTCGAACATTTCGGCCTGACGCATCTCGCCGATCGTCCTGCTCGCCTGTTGTCGGGCGGCGAACAGCAGCGGCTGGCGATCGCCCGGGCCTGGGCATTGAGGCCGCAGGTCATGTTCCTGGACGAGCCAACCTCGGCGCTCGATCCCGCCGCCACACGCGCCATCGAGGAAATGATCCAGACGATTCATGCCGATGGCGTGAAGATCGTCATGACCACACACGATATGGGCCAGGCCCGGCGTGTCGCCGACGAGGTCATCTTTCTCCATCACGGCAGACTTCTCGAACAGACGCCGGCAGATCGGTTCTTCGAGGAACCACAAACCGAAGAGGCCACAGCCTTTCTCAGGGGAGAGCTTCTGTGGTGATCAAACTGATCAGATACGAAGGGATACGGACTTGCCCCTATTCAAGACTGCGCTTTCGGCCACGGCCGCCCTGTCGCTGGCGACCCTCCTCGCCCTGCCGGCAGCGGCCCACGACACCTACATTACGGTAGCTTCGACGACGTCGACCGAGCAGTCGGGCCTGTTCGGACACATCCTGCCAATATTCAAGGAGGAGACGGGGATCGAGGTGCGCGTGGTCGCTCAGGGCACGGGACAGGCACTCGAAACCGCCCGACGCGGTGATGCCGACGTCGTTTTCGTCCACGCCGAGCCGGCCGAGATTCAGTTTGTGGCTAATGGCTACGGTGTCGAGCGCTTCCCGGTGATGTACAACGATTTCATCGTCGTGGGGCCTGCCGACGATCCGGCGGGGGTCGCTGGAGGCCGGGATGCGGTGGCCGCTTTCACTGCAATAGCCGAAACTGAAGTCACCTTCGCCTCGCGCGGCGATGATTCCGGCACCCATCAGGCCGAGCGCACGCTGTGGGCGGAAGCGGGAATCGAGCCTGCGGGCGCCTGGTACCGCGAGGTTGGCTCGGGGATGGGACCGACCCTCAACACCGCTGCCGAGATGTCGGCCTATACGCTCGCCGACCGCGGCACTTGGATCAGCTTCGAGAACCGCCGTGACCTTGAGATCCTCGTGGAAGGCGACGACCGGCTGTTCAACCAGTATGGCGTCATCCTAGTGAACCCGGAGCATCACCCGCATGTGAAGGCCGAAGCTGGCCAGGCCTTCATCGACTGGCTGGTATCGCCGGAAGGCCAGCAGGCGATCGCAAGCTACAAGCTTCGCGGGCAGCAGCTCTACTTCCCCAATGCGCCGATCCGCGCCGGGAAATCGACGTGGAACACGCCGTTCTGGCGGAACCGTTCGCTATAGCCGGCCTTGATCTCGCCGATCGCGACTTGCGCCTCCGCCGTATTGGGATGGACGATGATGAGAAGCTTGGTGGTC
>CAYWVA010000247.1:0-1582 GCA_964461545.1 uncultured Rhizobiaceae bacterium
TGTCGCGCCCACCACTGCCCAGCAGACGACGACTTCGGCAGCTGAGACGACCAGAACCTGCGAGAAGGCGTTTAACAGAACGATCGGCTCCCGTGATGGAGTGCCTTGCAGCACATAAAGAGCAAGTCCGAGGACCAGTGCCATGGTCAACCATACGGCCGATGGCGTGCGTGATCCGAAACCGGCGGCCTGTTTCGCCACCCATCCCCTGCCGATCAGGAAGCGCAGAATGGCTATGGCAGCGACGATGCCGATCAGGAGATTGGCGATGATTGCGTAGAGCGCTCGATCGACACGAGCCTCAGGCCGCAACAATGTTTCGATGCGGCCCTCCAAGAACCATGTCGCCACAGTCCAGGCCGCGAACAGACAGAGCGCGGCGGCAACCGCTGTGATTGAGGATCCACTTTTGGCTTTTCCGTGGTCAGACATGCAGGTCCACCAGTCGTTCCAGACTTCTTTCGATAGCCAGCCCCACAGGCGCGCTGCCATTGGGCCGTCTGAAGTTCTCCGGCCCAGTAATCGCGGCGATCAACGCACAGTTTTCGAGACGGGTCGAACTGCAGCCGGCTCGCCTATGGCAGCTGCTTTTCCGGGCTCTGTAGCGCGCCCATACTCGCGAGCGTCTGCGCCACCGCCTCGTCCAACGGCGTGTGGGGCTCCTCGCCGAGGCACGCAACGAGCTTGCGACTGTCGAGTCTAAGCGGCACCTGCCAAAGATAGCGCATCTCCACAAGCTCTCGCATGAAGGCGGAGAAGGGGCTGGCCAGGTAGACCACGATCCACGGGAAGGAACGGATCGGCAGCTCTGGTTTGCCGGCCGCGCGGCGCACGGCATGACAGATCTCGACACCCGGCTCGATCCAGTGACCGCTGAAATGGAACACCTCGAAGGTATCGAACTCCTGTTCGGCCTCCGCCAGCCGCACGACCGTCTCGGCCAGATCGGGTAGATAGGCCCAGGCATGGCCGATTTCGCGGGTGCCGGGATAGGTGACGGAGCGCAGGGGCTTGCCTGGTTTGACCATCACCGCCCGGAACCAGGATGCGGGCGCTGTACCCAGGAAGTCGCCCGCCCGGACAACAATGGACCGCACGCCGCCCGCGGCCGCGGAGGCCAGCATCCGTTCCATCTCGACCCGCACCACGCCCTTGCGCGTCTTCGGGTTCTGTGGCGAGGCCTCATCGACGACAGCGCCCGCGTCCGGTCCGAAATTATAGACATTGCCGGGGAAGATAAGCCGGGCACCGCTGGCCTTCGCTCCGGCGATCGCATTCGCCAGCATCGGGATTGCAAGCTCGCGCCAGCGCCTGTAGCCGGGCGGATTGGCGCCATGGAAGAGGATGCTGGCGCCCTGTGCCGCAGCGACCACGTCGGCCTTGTTCATGGCATCGCCCTCGACCCAGGTCGCCGGCAGGTCCGGCGAGGCGGCCTTGGCCCGCTCCGGGTCGCGATGGAGCGCCTTCACGGTCCAGCCATGCTCTGCCAGCGCTTCGGCAACTGCACGGCCGATGCCTCCGGTCGGGCCGATGACGAGCGCGATTCGTTCTGCAGGCATGGGCCCGATTTCCACCATGGCGG
>CAYWVA010000247.1:1682-4349 GCA_964461545.1 uncultured Rhizobiaceae bacterium
ACGGCACCTTCTCCGTAGACCGCCTCGATGCAGATCCCGAAGTCCTCAATGGTGATGGTCGCCGTTTGCGGCTATATTGGTTCATTCGAGACAGTGAAAAGGGCTCACATGCCCATGATCAGGAGGCACATGGTCAGGAGGCACATGGTCAGGAGGCAGGGCCGAACCGACCGGCGGCTTCGCCTCTGCGCGCCATGCCGCTGGCTTGTCCTGCTGCTGGTGCTGGCCATTGCAGCCTCGGGGCTCTTGCATGGCTCAGGCAGCGGTGATGCTGCCGCTGCGGCGGCACAGGCGCATGATCTGGCGTCAGTGAGCCAGGGTCCGGCCGGCAGCGGCCCGTGCTGCCATGAAGATGAAGGGCAATCGCACGGCACGCTCTGCAGCACGGCCACTGGATGCTCGCTTTGCGTCCCCATTGTCTCGGTTGGAGTTTGTCTACAGGCGGGCGCTGTTCGAACCGAGCTAGAGCCGACAGGCGACCATTCGGGCCGCATCCAGACCCCCCAATTGCGCCCTCCCAAGCTCCCCGCGAGCGCCTGAGCCCACGCACCTTAGGTGCATCGGGCTCATCGGGTCGGTCCACTCGGGCCGGTCTGATCACGCACGCCGTCGCACCAACCGGTGCGGGACTATCGTTTCAAACTGACAAGGAGAGAAAGCATGCAACGTTCCACGATTTGGATGGCACGGACACTGGCGACCCTGATTCTGGCCGTATCAGTCACGGCAGCCTCGGCCCAGACCGGCGATCAGGATCACGAGGCACATCATCCCAATGGCGCTCCGGCAACCGAGGCCACCCCTGCACCGCAGGCCAGTCCCGGTGAGGGGCAGGCGGGTCCTGGGATGATGGGATCCGGCATGGGCATGAACCCGGAAATGATGCAGATGATGCAGCACATGATGGGCCAGCGGCAGGGTCGCATGGGCCCCGGCATGATGGGCCAGCGGCAGAGCCGCATGGGCATGATGGGCCGCGGCGGCATGATGCGGGCGATGTTCGCGATCATGGATGCCGATGGCGACGGCACTTTGTCCCGCCAGGAGTTCGAGGAGGCGCACGGTCGGATCTTCAAACATATGGACGCCGATGGCGATGGCCAGCTCACGTTCGAGGAGATGCAGGGGTTCATGCGCGGAACGATGGCACCGGCTCGGCAGATGCCGGCTCGCCAGGCCACACAGATGGATCATGCCCTGAGCGAGAGCGCCCAAGCCTACATGGATGCCATGCAGACGATGATGGGCAGCATGGAATCCATGGAGATGACGGGAGACCCCGCCAGGGACTTCGCCTTGATGATGATCCCGCATCACCAAAGCGCCATCGACATGGCTGAGGCGTTTCTTCAGCACAGCGACAATCCGGAACTCACCAACCTTGCCAACGAGATCATCGCTGCACAGCGGGAGGAGATCGAGTTTCTCCGGAACTGGCTCGGCGAATCCCGGTAGCGCGAAGCGGCGGAGTTTCAGCGGCAGGGCACTTCGACGCCCTGCCGCGAAGCGCCCGCCCGCGTAGTAAGACTGCCAACATTGTGACCCACGCGTGCCCAAGGAGAAACCAATGACCTATTACTTCAGCAAAATTGTCGAGAGCGACTTCGATGCAGCTGTCCGGCGGGCCAAGTCGGCTCTTGAGAGCGAAGGCTTCGGCATCCTGACCGAGATCGACGTCAAGGCCACCATGAAAAAGAAGCTCGACATCGACTTCCGCCCCTACCTGATCCTGGGCGCCTGCAACCCGAAACTCGCCCATCAGGCGCTGCAGCACGAAGACAAGATCGGGACCATGCTGCCCTGCAATGTCATCGTCCAGCAGCTTGACGGCGGCAGGGTAGAGATCGCCGCCGTCGATCCGGTCGCGTCCATGCAGGCCGTCGGCAACCCACAGCTTGGCGAGTTGGCCAGCAAAGTCCGGCAGAAGCTGAAAGACGTTGTTGAAAGTCTGTGACGGCCACGGTTGTGGCTGCCGGTCATCGGGGATCCGCTGACCGCCGTCGCCGGGGCACTGCGCGTCGAAGGGGCTTCAATTGGTGGAATGGCACGCAACGACAATTCGGTGCTTGACCTTCCCATCATTGGAAGCTCCACAAATCTGATCCTGAACAATTGCAGGAGGTCATGATGCTGAAATTGAGAGTTCCGGACATGAGCTGCGGCCATTGCGCCGCGACTATCGAAAAAGCGGCCAAAAGCGTCGATCCGGCGGCCCAGGTTGATGTCGACCTGACGACCAAGGTCGCAAGGATTGCCACAACAGCCCAGCCGGATCGCATATGCACCGCCATCCGCACGGCGGGCTATGAGAACCAGCCGATCGACGACTAGAGCGCAGCATCCGGCGGTCGGCCATGGATCACTCATCACAGCATCAGCACGAAGCCAGCCCGGCCAAAGCCCAGGCAGCGGGACACGTCGCCTCGGGTCACACGGGCCACGACAAGCACGCCGGGCACAGCGTCGAGATGTTCCGCAATCGCTTCTGGGTGTGCCTGGCTCTGACCGTGCCGGCGCTGATCTGGGAACCGATGCTGCAGGACTGGTTCGGCTACCGGGCGCCCGCCGTCCCCGGTGCTGGGTTCATCCCCGCCGTCTTCGGCACAGCCGTTTTCGTCTATGGCGGCTGGATATTCCTGCAAGGGGCGTGGCGGGAACTCGCCGACC
>CAYWVA010000248.1:0-4336 GCA_964461545.1 uncultured Rhizobiaceae bacterium
CCCACGGCAGTTGCGTGCATCTGTTCGAGCGCGACTGCTCGCTGCAGCGCCGCCATCAGAAAGTGATCGAGGAGGCCCCGGCACCTGGCATGCCGGCCGAGATGCGCGCCCGGATGGGGGCCGCTGCCGTGGCGGCGGCTCGGGCAGTGGGCTATGTCGGGGCAGGCACGGTTGAGTTCATCGCCGATACCAGCGGTGGCCTCAAGCCGGATGCGTTTTATTTCATGGAGATGAACACGCGACTTCAGGTCGAGCATCCGGTGACCGAGATGATTACCGGACTCGATCTGGTCGAGCTGCAATTGCGCGCTGCGGCGGGTGAGCCGCTCGGGTTCG
Source organism: uncultured Rhizobiaceae bacterium (assembly GCA_964461545.1). Lineage (GTDB taxonomy): Bacteria > Pseudomonadota > Alphaproteobacteria > Rhizobiales > Aestuariivirgaceae > CAYWVA01. Next base: position 337 of record CAYWVA010000248.1, read on the forward strand.
CTCAGGACGATGTTGTGATGACCGGCCACGCCGTGGAGGCGCGCCTCTATGCCGAGGATCCGGCGTCGGGATTCCTGCCGCAGAGCGGGCGTCTCCACCGCCTTGCCTGGCCCGATGAAACCGAGCATCTGCGCATCGACACCGGCGTGGAACAAGGCGCCGAGATCTCGCCGCATTACGATCCGATGATCGCCAAGCTGATCGCCTGGGGGACCAGTCGTCAGGCTGCCCTCGCCCGGCTTGCCCGGGCGCTGCAGGGCACCGAAGTTCTGGGCTTGCGCAGCAATCTGGGGTTCCTTGAGCGGCTGGTGACGCATGCCGATTTCGCCGCCGCCAGGATCGACACCGGGTTCATCGACGGCCACATCGGCGAGTTGGTCGATGAGGCGCTGCCGCGCGCCCTGGTGGCACTCGCCGCCGAAGCCTGGTTTCGGGGGCTGGGAAGCGCCCATGACGGGCAGCCGGCCTCGCCCTGGCAGCGGCTTGACGGCTGGCGGCTCTCCGGTCTGCCGCGCACCGCAAGCCTGCATGTGGTGCTCAACGGCGCGCCCGCCGAGATCGACATGGTGTGGCACGATGGCGGCAAACGTCTGAGCATCAGCGGCGAGACGTATGGCTACGAAGTCGAACTGGCCGAAGTCTGCTGCCACGGATCAAGGCTTGAGGCGGTTGCCGATGGCCGGCCGGTGCACGCAGGCGTGGCGCGCGATACCGAGCGCAAGCGGCTGTTCGTGGCCGGCCTTGGACGCCATATCGAGGTCACCGTCTACGACCTGCTCAAGCGCGATCCCGACGAGGGACTGCACAGCGCAAGCCTTGCCGCACCGATGTCGGGCAAGGTCGTGCGGGTGTTCGTGAAGCCCGGAGACGTTGTCAGCAAGGGCGACCGGCTGCTCATCCTGGAGGCGATGAAGATGGAGCATGCGATGACGGCAGGCTTCGATGCGGTGGTGAGCGCCGTGGCGGCCGGCGAGGGCGAGCAGGTGGCGGAAGGGCAAGTGCTTGCAGTTCTGGAAGCGGCGGGGGAGGCGGCGTGACGGTGCATCTGATCAAGCTTTGCGTCGGGGTTTCGGACGTGCAGGAGCTGGCCGACTGGCAGGACCGTCGCCGCAAGCACACACAGCGCGTCTATCATGTCACCCGCATGGTGCCCAGGCGGGCCGACGAGCTGACGGCCGGCGGCTCGATCTACTGGGTGATCCGCGGGGCCGTCCTGGTGCGCCAGCGCATCATCGCGGTGGAGCGCTATACCGACGAGGAGGGGATCGGGCGGTGCAAGCTGGTGTTCGATCCCGAGCTCGTGGCCGTCCAGCCGGTGCCGCGCCGAGCCTTTCAGGGTTGGCGTTATCTCGATCCCGCCGATGCGCCGCGCGATCTGCCGCCGCGGCCGCAAGGCGACGAGATGCCGCCCAAGCTCAGGGCCGAACTCGCCGCGCTCGGGCTGTTGTGAGGCTTTACGCTCAGTCGGGAGCGCAGGGCCAAGACGGGGGTCTGACCAGGTCACTCGGCAGTTTCGTCGAATCATTGCCGCAGGTCATATCGACCTGCGCCTGGGTCAGTTCCCGAGCCGACGTCAGATCGGTGTCCTCAAAGCGCGCCCAATAGAGATAGGCTCCCTTGAATGACGCCCCGGCAAGATTGGCGCCTTGGAAAACCGCCCGCGACAGATTGGACCCCGCCAGTTCAGCACCGGTAAGGTTCGCCCTGCGGAAGCTGTTTCGGATGAACTCGCCTTTGGTCATATCGGCGTTGGACAGATCCGAGTCGTCGAAATTGACCCGAACGAACTCCGCTCTCACCAGGCGGGCGCTGTGCAGCGATGCGCCCGTGAAGTTGGCGCGGTGAGCAAGAGCCTTCTCGAAGTTGGCGCTGGACAGATCTGCACCCTGGAAAGAGGTGCGAACCAGCTCGCTGAGACTGAGATCCGCACCAGCCAGCTTGGCGTCGGACAGCCGCGTGCCGGTGAAATATGTGCCCTGGAGATTGGCCCCGGTGAGATCGCTGTTCTGCAGCTGAAGCATCTGCTTGTTGCAGCGCTCCCAATTAATGCCCGGCCCGACTCGCTGACGGCAATCAGCCTGGGCGGGCGACACGTCTGCAATGAGCACCAGCAGAACGACCGCCAGGCTGCGCATAATGAAATTTGACATTGATTGGTTCTCCCCAACGCTTTGAACCACCTTAGCCTCCGTCGCGCGGAATTTACACTCCCAGATTATCGATCAGCCGCGTGCCGGCGAGCCAGGCGGCGGCGAGCAGGCGGATGGGATCGCTCGGCTCGCGCAATTCTGCCAGGGTGTCGGCGTGGCGGGCGGCCAGGTAATCGACCTTGAAGCCGGCACGGCCGAGCCGGCGCCGGGCTGCCGCGGCCGCCTTGGCCGACGGCGTTCCCGAGCCGATCGCTGCGGCCGCTTCGCTCAAAGTCTGGTAGAGCAGTGGCGCCCGCTTGCGGTCCTCCGCCGACAGATACGCATTGCGCGACGACATGGCGAGCCCGTCGGGCTCGCGTACCGTGGGCACGGCAATGACCCTGGTAGCGATATCGAGATCGCGGGCCATGCGGTCCACCACCTTGAGCTGCTGATAGTCCTTTTCGCCGAACATGGCGTAGTCGGCCCAGGCCTGAACGAAGAGCTTGCTCACCACGGTGGCGACGCCGTCAAAGAAGTGCGGCCGGAAGCGGTCCTCGAGCCCGGCCATCGCCGGCCCCGCCACCTTGACCGTAGTGCAAAAGCCCTGCGGGTACATCTCCAGTGCGTCGGGCGCGAAGATGAGGTGGGCGCCGGCCTCGGCCAGTTTCCGCGCATCGGAGCGTTCGTCGCGGGGGTAGCGCGTGAAGTCCTCGCCCACTCCGAACTGGGTGGGATTGACGAAGATCGACACCACGATCCGGTCGGCGCACCGCAAGGCCTGGCCGACCAGCGCAACGTGGCCGGCATGCAGGGCGCCCATGGTAGGCACGAGCGCGGTGCGCAAGGATTGCGCCCGCCACGGCTGCATGTGGCGGCGCAAGTCTTCGACCGAGCGCACGATGGGAATGCCGTGGGGCATCATTCCAGCTCCAGTAGGGTAGGTGGAGCGCAGCGAAACCCGTCACCGTTCACCGAGATTGGTTCCCTCGCCCGAGGCGCCGCCCGCCCAATCCATCGGATAGACACCTTGCCGAACCATGCGAAATTGCGTCGATAGCTGGTCATCGGGGATGTTGCGATGGGTTTTGCGTCCGCTCAACCCATCCTACACGTTCTACACCTTCAGGCCGATGGCAGGATGGTTTGTGCGCAGGCGATACCCATTGCTTTTCCCGGATGCTAACATTGCCTCCAGGAGGCCCGCCGATGACACTTGCCCACGATGTGCCCGGGACAAGGCCCGGAGTCCCCCCACGGCAGCGCATTGCCGAACGGCTGGTGGCGGATGAAACGGCGGTGGTGCGCGAGCTTGTCGACAAGGCCCGGCTCACGGCGGCGCAAGCGCGCGAAACCGAGGCGCTGGCCCGCCGGCTCGTCGAAGCGGTGCGTCGCGGGCGCCGCCAAGCCGGCGGCATCGACGAGTTCATGCAGGAATACGCCTTGTCGAGCGAGGAGGGCGTGGTGCTCATGTGCCTGGCTGAGGCGCTGCTGCGCATCCCCGACGCCGCCACCGCCGACAAGCTCATTGCCGACAAGATCGGCGGGCGGCAGTGGCAGCGCCATGTCGGCCATTCCGACTCGCTGTTCGTCAATGCCTCGGCCTGGGGGCTGATGCTCACCGGCCGGTTCATCGAGCTTGGTTCCCAGCCTCGTCACGATGTCAGCGGCTATTTGCGCCGCCTCGCCACCCGGTCGGGCGAGCCGATCATCCGCAACGCCATGCGCCACGCCATGCGCATCATGGGCAAGCACTTCGTGCTCGGCCGTACCATCGAGGAGGCGCTTGCTGTGGCCAAGCCGCTGCGCGCCCAGGGCTATCGCTTTTCCTTCGACATGCTGGGCGAGGCGGCGATGACCATGGCCGACGC
>CAYWVA010000249.1:0-2020 GCA_964461545.1 uncultured Rhizobiaceae bacterium
CACAAGAAGATGGGCATTACCGCGCGCGGCGCCTGGGAAGCGGTCAAACGCCACTTCTGGGAGATGGACATCGACATCCAGGCGACGCCGTTCACCGTGATGGGGATCGGCGACATGTCGGGCGACGTGTTCGGCAACGGTATGCTGCTGTCGCGGCACATCCGACTCCTCGCCGCCTTCGACCACCGCGACATCTTCATCGATCCCGATCCCGATCCGGCCATAAGCTTTGCCGAGAGACAGCGCCTGTTCGAGCTGCCGAGATCGAGCTGGCAGGACTATGACAAGGCCAAGATCAGCCCCGGCGGCGGGGTCTTTTCGCGTCAGCTCAAGGCCATCCCGATCAGCCCCGAGATGCAGGCGATGACCGGTCTCAGAGCCAAGGCTGCGACGCCCAGCGAAGTCATGTGTGCGCTGCTCAAGCTCGATGTCGGGCTCCTCTGGTTCGGCGGCATCGGCACCTATGTGCGGGCCTCCGACGAGAGCAATGCAGAGGTCGGCGATCGTGCCAATGACGCGATTCGCGTCACCGCCTCCGAGCTCAGGGCCCAGGTGATCGGCGAAGGCGCAAACCTCGCCATTACCCAGCGGGGGCGGATCGAGTTCGCGCTCAAGGGCGGGCGCATCAATACCGACGCGATCGACAACTCGGCCGGGGTCAATTCCTCCGACATGGAAGTCAACATCAAGATCGCTTTGAGTTCCGCCGAAGCGACGGGGCGGCTCGACCGGGCGCAGCGCAACAAGCTGCTGGAGAAAATGACCGACGAGGTGGCCGGGCTGGTGTTGCGCAACAACCACCTGCAGACGCTGTGCCTGACCCTCGGTACGGCCCGGGGCGAAGAAGAGCTGGGCTTTGATGCCCGTCTCATGCGCCATCTGGAGGCGCGCGGGCTGTTGGATCGCCGGCTTGAGGTGCTGCCCGACGATGCGACGCTCGAGGAGTATGCCGCCAAGGGCAGGGGGTTGGACCGGCCTGAGCTGGCGGTGCTGATGGCCTATTCCAAGATCGTGCTGTTCGATCAGCTATTGGACAGCCCGGTGCCCGACGACCCGTATCTCGGCAAGGAGCTGTTTCGCTATTTCCCGGAGCGCATGGCCAAGCACTTCTCCGACGAAATCGCCGACCACAAGCTCAGACGCGAGATCATCGCCACCATGCTGTCCAACAGCATGATCAATCGCGGCGGGCCCTCGTTTGTGTCCCGCCTCATGGAAGAAACCGGCCACGGCGTGGCCGGCATTGCGTCGGCCTATGCCATGGCGCGCGATTCCTTCGATTTCGTATCCCTCAACGGCGCCGTTGATGCCCTCGGCGGCCGCATCCCGGGCCAGGTGCAGACCAACATGTATCTCGAATTGCAGCTGATCATGCGCCGCGCCACCATCTGGTACTTGCGCAACTGCTCGTTCGCCCAGGGGATCGAAGCTCTGGTGGCGCATTACGCCAAGGGGGTGAAACGGCTGGAAAAGGCGATGCCGACCATTCTGCCGGAGTCCAACCTAGAGCGGGTGCGCGGCCGGTTCGAGGCCTTCCGCAAGGCCGGCGTGCCCGACGAGGTCGCCCAGAGTTTCGCGGTCCTGCGCTATCTGCAGCGGGCGCCCGACGTGGTCATGGTGGCGGGGGAATCGGGCCAGCCGATCGAGGCGGTCGCCCGGGTGCTGTTCCATTCCGGGATCGATCTGCGTGTCGATCGGCTGATCGGCCAGTCCGGCCAGATTCACGCCGGCGACTTCTACGAGCGGCTGGCGATCAACCGCACCGTTGACGGCATCATCCAGAGCCATCGCGCCATCGTGTCGCGCGCCATGGCCAAGCGACGCACCGACAGCGATGGCTGGAGCCGGTGGTTGAGCGACAACGAGGCCGCCGCCGAACGAGCGCGCCGGATCATCGAGGAGCTTCTGGCCGAGCGCTCCTTCGGCCTGCCCAAACTCACGGTGGCGGCCAGCCAGCTTGCGGAGCTTGCGACCACGACGTGAAGGCCAACCTGCCCGCTAGGGCGGCGCAGCACCGGTC
>CAYWVA010000249.1:2120-4331 GCA_964461545.1 uncultured Rhizobiaceae bacterium
CGCGCTGGCCAGGGCAGCGAGCCAGGGCGCGGAACCGGGGGGACAGGATGGCCATTTGGACGGCTTCCGCTAGCCATCCAGAGCTGGAGCCCGAAGCTGACGGCGGCAGCCATCCCGACCAGAGCCCGGGCAGCGTCTGGTTCGACACGCTGACAACCCTGAATGCAGATGGGCCAAGATGGCGGTTGCTAAGGGCTGCTCGGCAGGGGCGGGACGGTCTTCAGATACGCGGCGATCGCTGCACGGTCTTCGTCGGTGAGCTGGCTGGTGTTGCGCACCACGCGCGCCATCGAGCTGCCGAGCGTGTCGAAATCTGGGGTGAAGCCGGTCTCCAAGGCAAAGGCGATGTCGCGCTCGGACCAGTTGGCGATGCCGTCGGCATGCGGCGTAATGTTGGGAATGCGGCCCTCGCCGGCGGGGTTCGGCGCCCCGGCGAGCCAGCGCCCCGTGTTGAGGCCGCCCAGCCAATCGCGCGGCGTGTGGCACTCGCCGCAATGCGCCATCGCCTGCACCAGATAGGCGCCGCGCGCCTCGGTCTCGTTATGCGCCGGATCGACTGCGAAGGCCGCGCCATCGAGATAGAGCCGCTTCCACAGGCCGATGCCGCGACGGATATTGAAAGGAAAGGGCACTTCGTGGCCACCAACCGCCGTCGCCACCGGCGGCACCGTGTCGAGAAACGCCTTGAGGTCCAATATGTCCGAGCTCGCCATGCGCTGATAGGTTGTATAGGGGAACGACGGATAGTAGTGCCAGCCTTCCGGCGACACCCCGCGCAGCATGGCATTGGCAAATTCAAGTGCCGACCAGCCGCCGATGCCGGCTTGCGGGTGGGGTGAGATGTTGGGCACCCGGAAGGTGCCGAAACCGGTCTCCAGCTCACGGCCGCCGCCGAGCCGCAACGGATCGGTCTGCTCCGGCGTCGCGTGGCAACCGGCGCAGCCGCTGGCGAAGAAAATGTAACCGCCACGCTCGGCATCGGGCTGGTGCGGCGGCAGGTCGTCAGCGACGAGCGTTTGCACCCCTGTGAGCAGCCACAACACTCCCGCCGTCGCTAAGGCAGCGACGCCAAGAGCCATGACCACGAGCCGCGTCATGCCGCGGCGCCGGCCGGGGCCTCACTCGTCGGGACGGCGGTACAGTTCGTGACAGGCTCGGCAGTTCTCGCCGACCTCGGCGAACAGCGGCCGGAAGGAGTCGAGATCCTGCGGCTCGGCATCGATTGCCGTCTGGGTCGCCATGCGAAGCGACTCGGCCTTGGTCAGGACGTCGTCCATGTTCTCCCAGATCGCCGGCAGGGCGCGGGTATCGCCCACATGGGAGCCTTCCGGGAGCAACTCGACAAGGCCGATGATCGAGGAATTGATGGTGCGCATTGCGAGTTGGGCGGCGCGCGGTTCGAACTCGGTGTCGCCGCGGACCATGTTGCCGGCAACCCCCATTGCTGCGCCAACATTCTTCATCAGGTTCTGGCGAGACTGGATTGGGTTCTCGGATACCGAGGCAGCGGCGGCCGCACCGATGACCAGTATGACCGCGCCTGCAGCGACGGCGACCTTCAGCATCCCGTTTCCTCCTGTGCCAACTTGGACGATTGGTAGCCATGAAGACCGCAACACTGGCAATCCACAGGCAAATGCGGCATGGAGCCGAATAATAGGGATGCAGGCGGGCTTAGCAAGACCCCACCTCCCCACATTTCCCCAGATGGCTCCCAAACCCGTCTCCGATGATAGCAGGATCATGCTCTTGCAGGCTGACGGGCTCGGCGTAGTGGGCGACTGCACCGTTTCCAGGAGACCGCCGGGAAGGCGTCAGGTACCATGACGGCGCTGGCGACGGACCACGAGCCGACGATCCCACCCCGATGCGCTGCCGCGGCTGTACGGCGGGATCAGGGCGGGCGTGGTGGTGTGGTGCCATGTTACCGGACCGCCCGCGTGTGGGGACGTGTGCTGCAATGTGGGCCTCGCCGTTTCTCGCAGCGCCCGGAGCAGGCCCGACGCCACGCTACGTTGCCCGGCTGCTCGACCTCACGTTGTAGCCGTCGGCGGCGCCCGCTGGCCCGATAATGGCGCCTTCTCTTGCCCAGCTGATTGGGATAAGAGGAAGCCGCGAAAGTGATTGGATCAGCCGGTCCGGGGATGCGAGGGGATAATGGCATCGACGATTTTCGAACGGTGCGGCGGCTTTGCCAAGGTCAGCCGGGTC
>CAYWVA010000250.1:0-4301 GCA_964461545.1 uncultured Rhizobiaceae bacterium
GAGGAGATCGAACCAGCGCTTTCCATAGCTTCGGTACACGGTTCACACGGCCCTATGCCTTCACGACGTTGTCGCTGACGATACCGGCACGCGCGCACGCATTGCGGGTGTCGACAACCAGCTTTGCGCTGTCGCATACGGCCTGATAATCCACGTCATCGTGGTCGGTGACAATGATCACGACATCGTAGCTTGCAATCGCCTCTGTCTCCCACCGGATACCCATCCGGCCTGCGAGACCGGGATGCTCGCGCATGGCGGGGATCTGGTTCACCTGCGGGTCGAAGAACTCGACGGTCGATCCTCGCTGCTCCAAAAGCTCGATCAGCCTGAATGCCGGGCTTTCGCGGACATCGGCGACATTCTTCTTGTAGGCGATCCCTATCAGCAGAATGCGCGATCCTCGAAGGCCGCGCCCGGTCCGCTGATCGAATGCGCGGGCCACACGTTCGACCACATAGTCGGGCATGGCCGTGTTGATCTCGCCGGCAAGCTCGATGAAGCGGGTTGAGATGCCGTGCTCGCGCGCCTTCCAGGTGAGATAGAACGGGTCGATGGGTATGCAGTGCCCGCCAAGTCCGGGGCCGGGATAGAACGGCATGTAGCCGAAGGGCTTTGTCCTTGCGGCCTCGATCACTTCCCAAACATCGATTCCCATGGCGCCGTAAACGACCTTCAGTTCATTGACCAGGGCGATATTGACGGCGCGAAAGATGTTCTCGGTCAGCTTCACGGCTTCGGCGACCTTGGCTGAGGACACCGGGACCGTTCCCTGGACAATGGACCCATAAAGCTCGCTGGCGAGTTTCAGGGCCGCCTCGCCGTCGCCGCCGATCACTTTCGGGATTTTGCCGGCCGAGTACAGCGGATTTCCGGGATCCTCCCGCTCCGGCGAATAGGCAAGGTAGAAATCCTCACCGCTTTTGAGGCCGCTCTGCTCCAGAATCGGCTTCAGCACCTCATCCGTCGTCCCCGGCCAGGTCGTCGATTCGAGCACCACGAGATGGCCTTGGCGCAGATGCGGCATGATCGCCTCGGCGGTGGCGACAACGTAGGTGAGGTCGGGCTCGCGGTGTGCCGTAAGGGGGGTGGGCACGCAGATGATGATGGCATCGACGGATGCGAGCTTGGCGAACTCCGGACTGGCGTGCAGCCGTCCGTCCCGCACCGCAGCCGCAACCGCTTCGCTCGGGATATGCTTGATGTAGCTTATTCCCGCATTGATGCTGTCGGTCTTCTCCTGGTCGACATCGAAGCCGGCCACAACGTATCCCGCCTCGACCGCCGCAAGGGCAAGAGGCATTCCCACATATCCCAGGCCGATGACGCCAACCACCGCCGTCCTGTCGCGATACAGGTCTTCCACTAAATTCAGTCCCATCGGTTCCGTCGACTGCCGCGATCGGCTTTGCTCATAGTCTACCCCTATCACCGAGGGCAAGCAGAGGATGACAAGGCGCATCGCGATGCCGCCACTAGAGCGGGCGGCAGTCCTACCCAACAGCCATTCCCTCCGATGGGAAAGGGCACTTGCGAAACCTCGCGGCGGCTGGCAATTCACGGTTGATTCGCAAGGACGCGACCATGACCAGACCGGTCATCTACCACATCCCCGTTTGCCCGTTTTCCCAACGGATCGAGATCCTGCTGGCGCTAAAGGGCCTGAGCGATGCGGTCGATTTCCATGTGGTGGACATCACCAAGCCGCGCCAAAACTGGCTGCTGGAAAAATCCCGTGGCACCACCGCCCTGCCGATGCTGGAAAGCGAGGATGGTCGTATCCTCAAGGAAAGCCTCGTCATCCTGCGCTATGTGGAAGAACGGTTTGCCGAGCCGCCCGTGGCGCGGACCGACCCCTATGAGCGCGGGATCGAACGGCTGATGATCAGCCGCGAAGGGCCGTTTGGCACGGCAGGCTATGGGTATGTCATGAACCGGGACCGCGCCAGGTCCGCCCAGAAGCGCCAGACGCTGCTTGATCATTACGCCTGGCTCGATGACACGCTGCGGCAGAACAACCCTGACGGCACGTGGCTCTTCGACCGTTTCGGCCTTGCGGAGGTGGTCTACACGCCGCTGATGATGCGGTTCTGGTTCCTGGAGCATTACGAAGACTTCGTGTTGCCGAAAACCGACCGGTTCTCCCGCGTTGCGCACTGGCAGTCGGCCTGCCTCGAGCATCCGGCGGCCCAGCAGGTGAGCCGCGACCAGATCATCAAGCTTTACTATGACTACGCTGTCGGGATCGGCAACGGCGCCTTGCCGGAGGGCAGGCAACGTTCAAGCTTCGTCTTCGAGCCGCATTGGCGTCAGCGCCCGATGCCGCCGCGCGACAAATATGACCGCATTGCCTCGGATGCGGAACTGGGGCTTTTGTGAAAGGCGCGGCCGATGGCCCAGAAAGGCCGCTACACAATCAGCCACGCCCGTCGGCACTGTTCAACCCGACCGCGGCCAGGGCTGCGGCCTGGCGCTCGGCCACCCCGGCAAGCGAGTAGTCCTCGAGCGCCTCGTTGAACAGCCGGTAGAAATTCAGCTCCGCCTTCAGGTGGATGAACACGCCGCCAAGCCCGATGGCCGCCCGGTCCATCAGCACGAACTCGCGCGGCACGGTGACCGGGCCTTTCTTTTTGAGCGCCTGGTGCACCGTGAAGGCTTGGCGGCGGCCGTATTCGGCCGGGCTCACGCCATCGGCAATGGCGCGCACGCGGTCGTCCATCAGCGGCCCGTAGATGAAGCGGGCCCAGATGTTCAAGATATCGATGAGCTCATTGTCGAGGCCGGCAAATCCCCACACTTCGTAGGCATGCACGATGCGCTCGCGGTCATCCTCCATCAGCCCGTGGTAGAGGTCGAACACCCCGGCGACGAAGTGCGGAGGGAATATGCGGATGCAGCCATAGTCGAGCAGATTGAGGCCCTTCGGCGTGCCGGAGTCGTCGAGCCAAGCGGTATAGTTGCCGAGATGCGGGTCGCCGTGGATGACGGCGTGGCCGCAGAACGGCCACCACCAGGCATAGAACAAGGCGCCGGCAAGCAGGTTTCGCGCCTCCAGCGGCGCGTCGGTGAAATCGAGCAGTGGTTCGCCGTCGAGCCAAGACATGGTGAGCAGGCGGCGGGTCGACAGCTCAGGGCGGACGCCGGGCACCCGGATGTGCGCGAGGTCCTTCAGGATGTGGGTGTAGAGCGCAATATGGCGCGCCTCGCGCCCGTAATCGAGCTCCTCGCGCAGGCGCGCGCCGATCTCTTCGGCAATCTCGCTAGTCTCGATGGCCGGGTCCATGCGGCGATAGAGTGACAGGATGAAGCGCAACTGAGAGAGGTCGGCTTCGACCGCCGATTCCATGTTCGGGTACTGGAGCTTGACCGCCAGGGCTTCGCCATCCGGGGCGACTGCGCGGTGCACCTGGCCGAGCGAGGCGGCGGCGGCCGCCTCACGCTCGAAGGAGGCAAAACGGCCTTCCCAGTCGTGTCCGAGTTCGGCCGACATGCGCCGGCGCACGAACGGCCAGCCCATGGGCGGGGCGTGGGACTGGAGCTGCGAGAGCTCGGCGGCGTAGGCAGCGGGCAGGGCGTCCGGAATGGTGGCGAGCAACTGCGCCACCTTCATCAGCGGCCCTTTCAGCGAGCCCAAGGCTTCCCGGAACAGCCGCGCTTCGGCCGGCAGATCCTTGTCCCTCGACAACATGCGTCCCGCCGCCACCCGCGCTGCCGCCGTGCCGACCCCGGCCCCCACCCGGGCATAGCGGTTCATCCGGCCGGAAAACCGGTTCTTCTCCCGGTCGTCGCTGCCGGCAGGACTGTCGTTCATGGCCTATCGCCGGCCTCGAGCATTTCAAGCTCGCTGATCAGGCCGTCGATCACCTTGAGACCCAGGTCCCAGAAGGCCGGATCTGAGGCGTCGAGGCCAAAGGGCTTCAGAAGCTCCGAATGGTGCTTCGAGCCGCCGGCCTTCAGCATGTCGAAATACTTCTCGGTGAAGCCGTCGGCACTCTCCTGATACCGGGCAAACAGCGAGTTCACCAGGCAGTCGCCGAAGGCATAGGCGTAGACGTAGAACGGCGAGTGGATGAAATGCGGAATGTAGGCCCAGAACACCTCGTAGCCGGGTTTGCACTCGACCGCCGGGCCCAGGCTTTCAGCCTGCACCTCAAGCCACAGTTCGCCCAAACGCTTGGCCGTCAGCTCGCCTTGCCTGCGCTCCAGATGGACCTTGCGCTCGAAGGTGAAGAAGGCGATCTGGCGCACCACCGTGTTGAGCATGTCCTCGACCTTGGAGGCCAGCAGCACCTTGCGTTTGA